>JAZRME010000077.1:0-6321 GCA_045647325.1 Acutalibacteraceae bacterium
ATCAACGCTGTCGAGAGTACCGTTAGCAGAAACCAAAGCCTTTACCTTCTCTACCATAGCAGCTGTTGCTTCTTCGCCGTTAGCTACTGAAAGAACGAACATGGTCTCGTAATTAACCATCTCTTAAAGCACCTCCTTCTGTACTTTATGGACACTTTCGTGCCAAGGATGTGGCATATAAATTTACCACGGAGAATGATTATATCAACTTTCACAAAATAAGTCAAGCTTTTTTATGAAATCGGTCAATGTTTTTTATCAGATACAATATATAGTGTTATACTTTTTCAAAATCTTCTGCCCCGTGTTTGCAAAGAGGGCAAACGAAGTCATCAGGAAGAGTTTCACCCTCATAAAAATATCCGCAGATGTTACAACGATAACCCTGCTTCTGGGCAGGTTGGGGCTTGGGCTTGACATTGGCATGATAATAAGCATAAGTCATACTCGCAAAATCAGTAAGATTTTCTGCCTGTGTGAGCTCAGCGACAAACATAATATGGCTGCCCATATCGATAGCTTCAATCACCTTGCAACCAAAATATGCGTTTGTGTAGCCGGGGATATAATAAACGCCGTTTTCTGCTCTGTCGCTATTGGGATAATTATCAAACTTGTTATAATCTCTGCCTGAGTGAAAACCGAAATGCTCAAAAAGAGAAAACGGTGCATTCTCTGAAATCACCGAAACATTAAACACGCCTGTGTTTTTTATCATTTCGCAGGTTTTATTCATTTTATTGACAGTAACGCTCACTGTCATGGGGTTGCTTGTCTGTTGGGCAAATGTGTTGATAACGCAGCCGTTATCGGTGTCGCCCTCTCTTGCTGTAAGAATATATAAACCGTAGCTGACTTTAAAAATTGCAGTTGTGTCCATAATATTACCTCCTTTTTTACATTATTTTATCATAAATTTTTCTTATTACAACTTATTTTTTGCATTTTGCCTAATGAATTGTATCTGCCGACCTTTTATAGCACAACAGATTGTGGGTTTTTATTTTATGATTAGAATTTTAAAAAAACATTTCATTTTCTTGATTTTTGTATTATAATTAGTATGTATAATTGTGTAAAAGGAAAAGTATTGTCAAATGAGTTATTCAATCAATCCGGGTGTATGGAGCAATATGTTTGCTTTGCCGTCAGATATAAGTGACAAATATCTTAAAATGGCGAATGAAACTCAGATCAAAGCAGTTTTGTGGATTTTCAGAAACATCTCTGCCCCCATTGACCCGTCAGTAATTTCAAAAAATATAGGCAAACCCGTGTCAGCCGTTGAAGAAGCGTTGCGATATTGGGCATCTGTCGGAGTTCTCAATTCAGAAATCACCCCTGTTGCGGCAGCTCAGCCTGTTGCAACTCAGACGGTTAAAAAAGAGCTCCCTGTCATACCTGAAACAAAACCCAGTTATGAGCAGATTAAAATCCGTTGCAAAGAGGATTCACGCCTTGAGCTTCTTTTTAACGAGGTGCAACAAATTCTCGGCAGAACTTTAGGCTATGACGGTCAGTATTCGCTGCTTATGATGCACGATGATTACGGACTTCCCCCTGAGGTTATTCTGATGCTTGTGGATTATTGCGCAGCCAACGGCAAAACAGCCTACTCTTATATGAGAAAAATGGCTAAAAACTGGGGCGAAAAAGAAATTGACTCTATCGAGAAAGCAGACGCCGTTATATCAAACCTTACCACCGTTCAGTCTGTATGGAGCCGTTTTTCACGCCTTACAGGTATTCAGAACCCCAAACCCACCTCAGCTCAGGCGCAGCATCTTCTTACCTGGGTCAACGAATATAAATTTTCTCTTGAAATGATTTACAGCGCTTATGAAATTATGATTGATAACTGCGCAAGAATCAGTTTCAAATATATGGATGCAATTCTTAAAGATTGGTTTACCAAGGGTTATAAAACCGTTGAAGACACCGAAAAAGAAAAGAGAGCTTCTCTGCCGGTTTCAAAAGCCCAAAAAGGCTCAAGAGCCCTTGACGGAACCTCTTATGATATGAATGAATTCAAACGAAGAGCAGAGGCACTGCCCGTTTATAATGAAGGAGAATAAATATGGCATACTCATCAACAGAATATGAGCAGGCCCGTCGTGAGCTTGACAGACGACGCAACGAAGCCGAAAAAGAGCGCAAAGCGCATCGTGACGAAATTGCTCTTAAATTTCCTGAGCTTATTGAAATTGAGCAGACTATGGCGTCAGCAGGTCTGAGCGTTATCAAAGCTCTCGGTATGGGTGACGATTCACAGGATTATATAAAAATTCTTGAAAAAAAGAACCTTGAGGCTCAGCAAAGACGCTCAAAGCTTCTTAAAGATAACGGTTACCCCGAAGATTATCTCAAAATCAAATATTTTTGCCCCAAATGCAACGATAAGGGATTTAAAGACGGATTTATGTGCTCCTGCCATAAAGCTCTTTTAAAAAATATCGCTTACAAAAAACTTTGCAGTCAGTTCCCTGTTGACAAATGTACCTTTGAAAATTTCAATATCAATTACTACCCTGACAGAGGGGATAACATAACCCCGTTAAAGAGAATGACCGCTGTTTTTGATTATTGCAAAAATTATGCAGACAACTTTTCTCTGCATTCACCCGGTCTTCTGATGCTCGGCAACACGGGATTAGGCAAAACCCACCTCTCCCTTGCTATTGCAGGTCAGGTTATAAAACACGGATACAGTGTGATTTATGCTTCAGCGCAGAATATTCTTAATAAATTAGAAAATGAAAAATTCGGCAGAAGCGAATCATCTGACACAGAAAAAAATCTTCTCGATTGCGATCTGCTTATTCTTGACGATCTGGGAACTGAATTCAGCACCCAATTCACGGTATCGGCAATTTATAACATAATAAATTCACGTCTTCTCGCTTCAAAGCCTACTATTATAAGCACAAACCTTTCTATGGAGCAGCTTGAAGCAACCTACACCCAGCGCATTTCTTCAAGAATTTTAAGCGAATACACCATTCTCCGTTTTGACGGAACAGATATAAGACAGTTAAAAACGAGGTAAATTATGAAAAACAAAAAGCTTCCCGTTATTTTTATTTCAGGTTTTATTGCCCTTGCCGTTATTGTCGGCGCTGTGGCAGGTATTTTTTCTCAGCTTGAAAAATATCCCATTGGTGAAAATGACACCATTGTCAGACAGTCATCTGATGACACACTTACATTTAACAAAACCGAATTCAGAACAGGCGGCATTGTATCAGCAAGTGATGAAAAGCTTAAAAACTGTGTGCTTATGCTTAATGATCAACGCGGAATTGAAGAAATTTATCCGTCTGTTTATAAGCCTTTATTCCGTAAACCTGACACAAAATATTATTACAGAAATTCAGGTCATATCATCTGCACCGAAACTCTTATTGAAAAATCAATGTATCAGCGTACGGCATACTCTGACACCACTTTCACATTACCCGAGCTCCGGGTTGAAAACATCAGGCGAATCAATGTCTGCTTCGGCGATTATTATGATTCCACCGATAAATATGTTGTTGACGGTGTCTGTGACTTTTTTGCTGCAACAGTTGACGGCAACTGCCCCAAATTCAACATCGTTAAACACGCTGAAATTGAGGACCCGACTATGATCAGCGCTTTTTTAAACGAATTTAACTCAACAGGCTCTCTCACCAATGAATACAACACCTGGTGTGAAAGCACAGGAAGAAAAAATACTTTCTTTCAGGTATTTTTTGCAGACGGTGATTTTCCCTGCACACTTCTTTTTACCAAAGAAGCAATCAACGCTCAATAAGAAAGGTATAATATAAACTATGGATATAATCAAAAAATTAACCGAAGAGTTCCGTATTCAATCGTGGCAGGTTGAAAACACTGTCAGCCTTATTGATGACGGCAACACAATCCCCTTCATCGCCCGTTACCGTAAAGAGGCTCACGGCACTCTTGATGACCAGACTCTGCGTGAAATCGCAGACAGACTCGAATATCTGCGCAATCTCGAAAAGAGAAAGGAAGAAGTTTTTTCTTCAATTGAGTCGCAGGAAAAAATGACCGATGAAATTGCAGCTGCGCTTGAAAACGCACAGACTCTTGCTGAAATTGAGGACATTTACCGTCCATATAAGCCAAAGCGTAAAACAAGAGCCTCTGTTGCCCGTGAAAAAGGTCTTGAGCCTCTCGCTGCAGCAATTTATCTTCAGGAAATTAACAGCCCGACCCCTGAAGAAATGGCTGAAGCTTATATTGACGCTGAAAAAGGTGTTGAAACAGCAGCAGATGCTTTGCAGGGCGCTATGGATATTATCGCAGAAGATATTTCTGATAATGCAAATATCCGCCGCAGACTCAGAAATCTGTTTATTGTCTCAGGTGAGGTTTCATCTAAAGCCTCTGACCCTGACGCAGAGAGTGTCTATACTCAGTATTATGATTTTTCACAGCCCGTCAACAAAATCGCAGGTCACAGAGTTCTTGCCGTTGACCGTGGCGAAAGAGAAGGCTTTTTAAAAGTCAGTGTCACTCTTGACCCTGTCAAAGCCTCAAATGTTATTATAAGCGAAACTCTTTCCCCCAACGAGTCACCCTGCACCGAAACAGTCCGTGCAGCCGGTGCTGACGCTTATGAGCGCCTGATTTATCCTTCGGTTGAAAGAGAAATCCGTTCAATGCTCACAGAGAAGGCTGCCGGTGACGCCATCAAGGTCTTTTCACAGAATCTTCGTGAGCTTCTGCTTCAGCCCCCCGTTAAGGGTAAAGTTGCCCTCGGTCTTGACCCCGGCTACAGAACAGGATGCAAGGTTGCCGTTGTTGACCCAACAGGCAGAGTGCTTGACACAGGTGTCGCTTATATCACTCATTCTCAGGCAAAGCAGCTTGAAGCAAAAGACCTTATCAGATCTCTTATTTTAAAACACGGTGTTGAAATCATCGCTATCGGCAACGGTACAGCTTCAAAAGAAACTGAGATTTTCACAGCCGGGCTTCTTAAAGAGATTTCATCAGGCGCCGGTTATATGGTTGTCAGTGAAGCAGGTGCTTCTGTTTATTCAGCGTCAAAACTCGCTGCCGAAGAGTTCCCCCAGTTTGACGTTTCATTAAGAAGTGCCGTTTCAATCGCAAGACGTTTGCAGGACCCTCTTGCCGAGCTTGTTAAAATTGACCCCAAAGCAATCGGTGTTGGTCAGTATCAGCACGATATGCCTAAAAAAGAGCTTGAAAGCGCTCTTGACGGTGTTGTTGAGGACGCAGTTAACAGCGTTGGTGTTGACCTTAACACAGCCTCACCTTCACTGCTTTCACGAGTTGCAGGTATCAACTCAACAGTTGCTAAAAATATTGTGGCATACAGAGAAGAAAACGGAGCATTCACCTCTCGCTCTCAGCTCAAAAAAGTTTCAAAATTAGGCGCCAAAGCCTTTGAACAGTGCGCAGGTTTTATGCGTGTTCCTGAAAGTAAAAATGTGCTCGACAATACAGGTGTTCACCCTGAGAGCTATGACGCTGCCAAAAAGCTTCTTGAAATCTGTGGTGTTTCAGCCAAAGATGTTGCTAACGGAAACAACGAGGCTCTTAAGGCTGCCGTTGAAAATATCGGTGAAGATAATCTTGCAAAACAGCTTGATATCGGTGTGCCTACCCTTCACGATATTATCAAAGAGCTTTCTCAGCCCGGCCGTGACCCCCGAGATGAGCTTCCCCCACCCATGCTTCGTTCAGATGTTATGGATATGTCTGACCTGACAGTCGGTATGGAGCTTCAGGGCACCGTCAGAAATGTTATCGACTTCGGTGCATTCGTTGACATCGGTGTTCATCAGGACGGTCTTGTTCACATCTCACAGATTACCGATAAATATATCAAACATCCCTCCGAGGTTCTCAAAGTCGGTCAGATTGTTACCGTATGGGTTATTTCGGTAGATGTTAAAAAAGGCCGTATCGGTCTTACTATGAAAAAGCCCTGTGAGGCTTGATAAAGAGGTTATTTTATGAAAAAGATTATTTCATTTCTGCTTATTGCTGTAATGGTTTTTTCAACTGTTGCTTTTGACGCTTCTGCTGCAACAGCCGCCAAAACAGCCACTTTCACTCTTAAGGCAAGTGTTTTTAACGCTTCATCATCAGGTCAGGCTCAGGATAAAAAAGATTATCTTGCCGCAACAAACAAAACAGTTTACAACTCAACTGATTCAAAAACAATCACCGTTTATCCGGGTCAGGTTGTGTGGGTGACAATGCACCTTAAAACAGGCTCAAAATATTATGCCGGTGACCTTCAGAGTTATCTTTTTTACACAACAAACATTTTTGAATCTA
>JAZRME010000078.1:0-1886 GCA_045647325.1 Acutalibacteraceae bacterium
AGTGACGGTGTTTTATACAAAACTCTTATGGAGTTCCGTTTTAAAAAAGAGGCTGCTCTTGAGTTTGTTGCAGGTTCTCATTACTTTTATCATCAGCTTAAGGGCAATATTTTTGGCTTTTTGCCTATCTATAGTGAAGATTATTTTGATAAAAAAATTGAAGTAGGCAGACGGGTTACTCAAAGAGCCCTTGAACTTGGAATGTCACCTGTTCATCAGGGATTCATTTCAGCCGTTCCTTTTAACTTCAGACGAAATTATACAAAAACTGACCTTATCAAGCGTCAGGTATGGAATCAGTTTATGCCTGCTATGACTATTGAGCCGGGTGACAATATTCATATAGGAATTTTTCAAAAAGCATACCTTGCCAAACAGCGTGAGCTTTTAGGTGAGGTTCATAATTATCTCTTTGATCCGCTGATTGATGTCACATTTAAGGGGTACACAACCTTTGTTGAAAAGAGTATCAAAATGTATGTTGAGCTTTTAAATGAGGTTGATCCTGAGGGTGTCTGGTTTGTTCATTCAGGGGCTATTGATAATTATCACAACAAAATTGAAAAAATGGTTGTCATTGATGAAAAAGGTGATGATTATCGCAAGTATCACGGCTTTGGCGGAAATGATTTTGTAGTTGGTTACAGAGGTAACCTTAACGGCAGAACAGCTATCTGTGGTGATATGAAAACCCTTAGTGAAAATCCGTATCTTGCGGCTAAAGATATGTATTCAAACGCTGTGGGAACAGGTCTGTTTTTTGATAGCGACGGTTGTAATGCTGTTTTTTATAATCTTGCTTCAGAGATGCTGACAGCTGACCGGGAGCTTAATCTTGAAGAGTATTTTGCTCAGTATTCTTCTCACAGATACGGAACAGATTATTTCAAGACATTTCTTTTAAAACTTCAGGAGCTTTGTTATAACCAAAACAGTGTTCTTAATCAGGCTTCTGCCGTGTGCGCAAGACCTTGCACCGAGCTTAACCATACAGCTCCTTTTGATACATTTGAGTTGCCTTATGACAATAAAGAACTGTTTACTTTAATTAAAGAAACAATGGGTTCAGGTGTCAAGATGAATGAGTTTTGCCGTAATGATATGCAGGATGTAATGCGCCAGGTTTTGAGTAATGTGTTGTATCCGATTTATAAACAGACGGTGGCTTGTTTTAAAAACAAGGCTGTTGAACCTTTTGAAAAAACAACAAATGCCTTTATTGAGATTATGACTGATATTGACAGACTTCTCAAAACAGTTCCTGCCACAAACTTGTTTACTCATATTCAATCAGCCCGACAGTTGGGTGACACAAAAGAAATCAGTCAGAATCTTGAAGTTAACTTTATGATGTTCCACACAACATTCGGCCCTATCAAAAACTCTGTTTTGTTTGACCTGAATTGGCGTGAATGGGGCGGTCTTGTCAAAGACCTTTATCTTAAAAGATGGTATATTTTCTTCAGAATGATGGCATCTTATTTTGATAAGCCAAAAAAATTCAAAGATATGTCCCGTCGCAGACCTTATGACAGAAATGAATTTTCAGGCACACTTCTTACCAAACGATTTGAATACGCTGAAAACGAATGAGCATTTGGGCAAATCCCGCAAATGCAGGAAAGACATTTACCATAACATTCCGCGCTAAGGCACAGGAAGCCGGCGTTATGGACTTCGCTATTAACAAGACCGGAACTTGGGATAACTACACTTACAATGGTAATGGATACACTATGAAGTGTAATCTTACCACCGAATACCAGACATTTACCTTCACGTTTACAGCTGTTTCGGATATGTTCACCACTAACAGTGCAACACAGCTTGACTGCGCGCTCAGATTCTATAACGGCTTCCGTAATAGCGATGGTAATTACAAGGAT
>JAZRME010000079.1:0-2684 GCA_045647325.1 Acutalibacteraceae bacterium
TGAAAGAGTTTCACCTTATGCCGAAGGCTATTTTGATGAAATGGTCAGGGTGGAGGAGCTTGAGTTTTCTGCAATTCTTGAAACCAACCGCGGCTGCCCCAATAAATGCACCTTCTGCGATTGGGGAAATATCAAATCAAAAATCAAACTGTATGACATTGAAACAGTCAAAAAAGAAATTGACTGGATGAGCGAAAACAAAATTGAATATTGCTACTGTGCCGATTCCAATTTCGGTATGTTCCCCCGTGATATGGAAATAGTGGCTTATGTTATTGAAAAATTTAAGGAAAACGGCTATCCGCAGAAGTTTCAGGCAACTTATTCCAAAAACAATCCCGAAACAGTTTTTGAAATCACAAGAATGCTCAACCGTGCAGGTATGAGCAAAGGCGCAACCGTTTCTTTCCAGTCAATGCACCAGAATGTGCTTGATAATATTTATCGTAAAAATATGCCCATTGAAAGCTTCAAAAAGCTTATGTCTCTTTACAACGAAAACGGAATTTCGGCTTATTCCGAAATTATTATCTGTCTCCCCGGTGAAACTTACGAAAGCTTTGCCGACGGCATTGAGCAACTGCTTGAAGCAGGGCAGCATATGTCCATCAACTTTTTCAACTGTGAGCTTCTTGCCAACTCAACAATGAACGAACCCGAGTATGTGAAGCATCACAAAATTGAATATGCAACCACCGAGCTTCAGCAATATCACGTTGTGCCTGATAAGGATATGACTCCCGAATTGTCAAGAATTGTTGTTTCAACGGCGGATATGCCCCGTGAAATGTGGCTCAGAAGCAACATTCTTTCTGTGTTTATCAGAGCTTTTCACAACCTTGGATTGTTGCAGTCTGTTGCGATTTATCTCTTTTATGAAAAGCAGGTCAAATACACCGATTTTTATTGCTCGCTGATTGAATGGTCAAAGAACAATCCCGACACGGTTTGCGGCAGAATTTATTATTGGCTTGCAGACAAATACAATGAGGTTTTGCAAAACAAGGGTTCGCTGACCTGCGTTTTGCCGGATTTTGGTGAAATCACCTGGCCGCTTGATGAGGGCGCATTCCTCAGAGTGGTTAAGGATTATGATAAATTCTTTTCTGAAACCCAAGGGTTTATCAGAAGCTATTTTGATGAAGAAGCTGTTTTTGATGACCTTATGAAGTATCAGACCTCAATAGTTAAAACTCCTTATTCAAAAAAGCAAAGCCTTGATTTGAGCTTTGATTGGTACGGATATTTCAAGTCTGTTTATTCCAACAGCTATGAGGCACTCAACGAAAAAGAGCACACCCTCGAAATAAATGCCGTCAACATTCCGTCAGATTTTGAAGCTTATGCCAAGCAGGTTGTCTGGTTTGGCAGAAAAGGCGGTCAGAACATTATTACAGACATAAAATACACAAAATAAGAGTCGTGGTGATTTAAGTGAACAAAAAGAATCTTTACTTCGTGCAGCCCAACACAATGCTGGGAAATTCAATTTATTTCCCTTATGCAGTCGGTGTTCTGGCTTCTTATGCACTGCAGTTTGAAGATATAAACCAAAGCTATGAGCTTGCAGGAATTATTTTTAAAGAGGATTCAGAAAAAGAGGTTTTTGACTGCATTAAAGACCCGTTTATTGTGGGATTTTCAAACTATTTCTGGAATTATAAATATAACCTTGACACAGCAAAAGCAATTAAAGAGCGCTACCCTCAGTGCACAATTGTTTTTGGCGGTCATCAGGTGCCCAGAAACACAGAATTCCTTGAAAAATATCCTTTTATCGATGTTCTTATTTTTGGTGAGGGCGAAATTCCTTTTCTCAATTTGCTTCGCGCTCTTAATTCCTCTCTTGAAATGTCATCTGTCTGCAACATCGCATATAGAGACGAAAACGGCAGCATAGTCAAAAATGAAGATAAATTTGAGGGCGTTGACAATTATCCCTCTCCCTACCTCACAGGAATTTTTGACAAGCTTTGCAACGTGCCCGATGGCCTTGAGTTCAACGCTCAGCTTGAAACTAACCGTGGCTGTCCTTATCATTGCTCTTTCTGCGACTGGTGCGAATATGACATTCCCATGCGCCGTTTTCCGATGGAAAGAGTCAAGAAGGATTTGGAGTGGATTTCACAGCACAACATTTCTTATTGTATGTGTGTTGACTCCAACTTCGGTCTTTTTGAGCGCGATGAAGAAATTGCCGCTTTTGCCGTTGAGCAGAAAAACAAAACAGGTTATCCCGATAAATTCGGTGCCTGCTTTGCAAAGGACAAAACTGACCGTATTTTCAGAATCAACAAGCTGTTTAATGATGTGGGAATGAGCAAGGGTGTCTCACTTGCTTTTCAGAGTATGTCTGAAACCGTGCTTGAAAACATTTCACGCAAAAATATGAACAAAGACAAGCTTTCAGAACAGCTTGAGCTTTATCATAAAGCGGGAATCCCCACTTACACAGAACTTATTTTAGGTCTTCCAGGGGAAACTCTCAAAAGCTTTTCAGAAGGTATATGTGAGCTTCTTGAAAGAGGCCAGCATGATTCTATCAATGTTTTCAGGTGCGAGGTTTATCCCAATTCAACTCTTTCAAACAAAGACTATATGAAAAAATTCGGCATTAAAACTGCTGTGAATAAATTGAATATCAACCATTGTGCAATTTCAAATGCAGTATTTTCAACATCTAC
>JAZRME010000080.1:0-7838 GCA_045647325.1 Acutalibacteraceae bacterium
AGAGTACCTGCCACCTGATTTTTTCTCTCTTCAAGTCGGGGAAATCTTTCATATACCATTTTGAGCGTAGCTGCAATAAGAGCTTTATCTTTTCTTGTATATGCGCCAAGCTTTAAATTTTCAAGAACAGTAAGCTGCTGAAAAATTCGACGGCCTTCAGGAACATGAGCCATACCCATACCAACAATTTTGTGAGAGGCAATTTTGGTGATATCCTTACCGTCAAAAATAATCTGACCGTGTGAAGGCTGAATAAGACCGGTAACAGTATGAAGAGTAGTTGTTTTACCTGCACCATTAGCGCCGATAAGAGCAATAACTTCACCCTGATTAACTTCAAAGGAAATACCTTTTATGGCCTTTATCATTCCATAATGCACTTCAAGGTCTTTAACTTCAAGTAATGCCATTGTATTTCCTCCTTATTCACCAAGATAAGCTGTAATAACTTCAGGGTTTTTGAGAACTTCTGATGTTTCACCGGAAGCCAGAACCTGACCAAAGTTAAGAACTGTGATTTCTTCGCAGATACCTGAAACAAGACGCATATCGTGTTCGATAAGAAGAATTGTCATATCAAACTTATCACGAATAAAACGGATTGTATCCATAAGCTCTTGTGTTTCATTGGGATTCATACCTGCAGCCGGTTCATCAAGAAGAAGAAGCTTGGGATTTGTTGCAAGAGTTCTTGCTATTTCAAGCTTTCTCTGTTTACCGTAAGGAAGGTTACAGGCAAGTAAATCTGCTTCATTATGAAGATCAAATACTTCAAGAAGTTCCATTGCCTTTTTATTCATTTCAGCTTCTTTTTTAAAGTAACCGGGAAGCTTGAAAACCGAAGTAGCAAGGGAATATCTTGTCTGGTTGTGAAGACCTGTTTTAACATTGTCAAGAACAGTGAGGTTATTAAAAAGACGGATGTTCTGGAAAGTTCTTGCAACGCCCATTTTATTAACATCAGCTGTTTTCTTTCCGCTGATAATTTTACCGTCAAGACGAGCTTCGCCACCGGTAGGTTTGTAAACACCTGTAAGAAGATTGAAAACAGTTGTTTTACCTGCACCGTTAGGTCCTATAAGGCCGTAAAGCTGATTTTTTTCTATTGATAAATAAAAGCTGTCAACGGCTTTAAGACCACCGAACTGAATAGATAAGTCTTTAACTTCAAGGAGTGCCATTAAACCGCCTCCTTTGCTTTTTTGTCCTTAGAGCGTTTACCTTTAAGGGAGAGCTTTTCTCTGAAATTAACCATTGCGGGGCTTGATGAGAAGAGCATCATAAAGATAAGAACAAGTGAATATACAAGCATACGATAATCACTGAATTCACGAAGAAGTTCAGGAAGAACAGTGAGAATAACAGCAGCTATAATTGAACCTCTGATATTACCGATTCCACCAAGAACAACATAAACAAGAACCATAATTGACATATTGTAGCCGAAGTTGTTTGTAGTTGCAGTAAGGGTTGCAAGGTTGTGGGAATAAAGAACACCTGCTATACCTGCAAAAAAGGCAGAAACAACAAAAGCCATAAGCTTGTATTTTGTGATATTGATACCGATTGATTCGGCGGCAATTCTGTTGTCACGGATTGACATAATTGCACGGCCCTGACGGGAGTTGATAACGTTGAGAACAACGAAAACTGTAATTACAACAAGGATGAAAGCAACCACAAAGGTTGAATCACGGGGTGTGCCGGTGATACCGAGTGCACCATCAACGATCATTTTTCCATCAGGTTCCATTCCCATATCTATTGAACCCTTTAAAGAAAAATGAAGACCATTGCTATCTTTACCCACGTAAAGAACGTTCATAAGGTTTTTGATGATTTCACCGAAGGCAAGAGTAACAATAGCAAGATAGTCACCACGAAGACGGAGAACGGGAATACCAACAACAAAACCAAAAAGCGCAGCAACAACACCACCGATAATAATAGCGATGGGGAAACGCACCCACTCGGAAGTGATAACATCTCTCATACAAACTGAGAAGAAAGAACTTGCAAACGCACCGACGCACATAAATCCTGCATGACCGAGGCTGAGCTCACCGAGAATACCCACTGTGAGGTTGAGTGAAACAGCCATAATGATGTAGATACAGGCAGGAACGAGAAGACCTTTGATGAGGTTGGTCATACTGTCGGTTGCAGTAAAAATCTGAACAACAACGAAAGCAACAAGGAGCATAAGGTAGGTAATACCATTTGCTTTGGTGCTTTTTTTCATTGAGCTGAGTCTTGAACCCTGTTTCATAAAAGCACCTCCTTAAACCTTTTCGTTAATTTTCTTGCCGAAAATACCTGTGGGTTTAACAACAAGAACGATGATAAGAACAAGGAAAACAATTGCATCAGCCATCTCTGATGAAATATAAGCCTTGCTCAATGATTCAATAAGACCAAGAAGAAGTCCGCCCACCATAGCACCGGGAATGGAGCCTACACCACCGAATACGGCAGCAACGAAAGCTTTGATACCAGGCATGGCTCCTGTGTAAGGTGTGAGGGTGGGATATGCAGAACAAAGCAAAGCACCTGCAACAGCAGCGAGTGCTGAGCCGATAGCAAATGTCAAAGCAATTGTTGCATTTACATTTACACCCATAAGCTGAGCTGCACCTCTGTCTTCAGATACAGCGTGCATAGCTCTGCCGGGCTTTGTTTTATTAACAAATAAGGTAAGGACAATCATGATTACGATACAAACCGCGATTGTAACAAGGGATTCACCTGTAATTGTGAGTTCACCTTCAGCAAGAGTAACTGCGGGCATTGTAACGATAGATGTGAATGATTTCGGTGCAGCATCAAAAATGAGAAGCGCAAGATTCTGCAACAAATAGCTGACACCGATTGCAGTGATAAGAACCGCAAGAGAGGTTGCTCCTCTGAGGGGACGGTAAGCAAGACGTTCAATAAGAACACCAAGAATAGTACATCCTAAAATAGCAGAGGTCATACCAATCCAGACAGGCATACCAAGAGAGGTTGAAACGGTAAATAAAAGATATCCGCCAACCATGATAACATCACCATGGGCAAAGTTAAGCATTTTTGCAATACCGTAAACCATTGTATAACCGAGAGCTATAATAGAATAAATACTACCGAGGCTTAAACCGCTTATAAAAAACTGTAAGAATTCCAAAATTAAACCTCCAAAATAAGCTTCAGCTTAAAATTTTTACAACTTTGTAAACCAAAACAAAAGCCGCTCTTTCGAACGGCTTTGTTCAAATACTTAAAGCTTAATTTAATTACATAGCAACATAAGCGCCATTTTTAATCTTCATACCCTTGGGAGCTTTATTGGGTTCGCCGTCTGCTGTCCAAGTCATCTGAAGACCGGTAACGCCATCAACTGTGATCTGTGTCATAGCGCCTTTGATAGCGTTGCACAAATCAGAAACTGACATATCGGGTGTTGCACCGGCTTTTTCAATAGCAGCCTTGATGATATAAATTCCGTCATAAGCATCTGCTGCGAACTGGTTGGGAATTTCGTTGTACTTAGCCTGGTAAGCAGCAACAAATTTCTTTGTAAGGTCGTCCTGAGCATCAGCTGCGAAAGGAGTAAGAAGCATTACATCTTCTGCAAGAGCTGTGTCGAAGTTTTCGAGAGTAAGGATACCGTCCATACCGTCAACGCCGAAAACTGCAGGTTCATAACCCATCTTATCTGCCTGAGCAAGGATAAGAGAAGCTTCCTGATAATAAATGGGAAGGAAAAGAAGATCAGCGCCTGCTGTCTTAGCCTGCTGAAGCTGAACTGTGAAGTCAGTCTTTGTATCAGCTGTGAAAGCGCCTTCTGCAACTACGTCAAGACCCTTAACTTCTGCTTCTGCCATGAACTTCGCATAAATGCCTTTTGAGTAAGCGTCTGAGCTGTTGTAGATAACAGCAACCTTTGTGCCGAGCTTCTGGTCAACAATGTAGTCAGCTGAAGCAATACCCTGGTTGGGGTCAGAGGAGCAAACTCGGAAAGCGTTGTCATATCTGATGCAGTCAACTGCTGAACCTGAAGGTGTGAGCATAAACATATTGTCGTTGTGAGCCTCTTCAACAACTGCGATACAAGGAGCACTTGTAACAGTACCTAAGAGCATCTGCATGCCCCAGTCTTTGAGATCGTTATAAGCGTTAACTGATTTTTCTGCGTTGTGTTCGTCGTCAGCAGCTTTAAACTCAATCTGAACACCGTTGATACCGCCTGCTGCGTTGATTTCATCAACTGCGAGCTGAGCAGCATTCATAACTGCCTGACCGTAAATAGCTGCATCGCCTGTTGTGGGGCCGATTGCACCGATTTTGAATGTAGTTGCGTCTGATTTGCCTGCATCTTCATTACCGCCGCAAGCTGCAAAAAGACATGCAACCATAGCTACTACCATGAGTACGCTAAGAATTTTTTTGAACATTTTGTTGTCCTCCTTAAAATCTATCAATAAATTGATAGTTTAATATTAAAGCATAAATAAAAATATGTCAATCAAAGTATTAAAAAGGGTTAAATTAGTCCTACCCAAAAGTTAAAATAAATCAACTTTAGTTTAATTAAAATAAATCAAAGAAGATAATCCAACTCTTTTAACTGTTGCTTTATGACAGAAGGAGTTAAAAAGCCCCTTCTGAAAAGGTTAGCTCCGTTAAAGCCTTTGAATCTTGAACGAATTGTAACTTCTTCTGATTTTTTGTCAACAGATTTTGTTTTTACAAAATCTTTGAGAATAACTGATATTTCGTCATCAGGAGTCACTGAGTCAACTTTAATCTGTAAAAAGCCGTTATCAGTAATTTTAACTGCAGATTGACGATTAACCAGAACCTGAGCATCAGCAATATTTCTGAAAGAAAGAATAAAGTCACGACTTTGCGGCAGAAGCTCTCTCTCCCCTGTTGTTTCAAAAGTAAATTTAAGTTCATTTCCTTCTGTGTTAATCTTAAAAACAGTTTTAGCAAAGCTTCCGTTTTTATAATTATTGGTTTCACCGTCATCTTCATAAAGCGAAAAACTGTTATTGCCGTTAAAAATAAGCACCTCAAGTTTCTGAGGCAAATTCACAGAATTTGTCTCATCGTTGCAATCAAGAGGAATAATTGCCCCCTCTTTTGCAAAAACAGGTATTGAATCAAGGTCTCGGAACATTTTAATTTCACAATTACCTTTATATACCCTGTTAGTAAAAATATCTGTGTATGTACCTTCAGGCAACCAGACTTTGGTGTAGGCTTTATTTGTTCTTTTGTCGGTCTTGCGCGTAATCGGAGCTACAATAAGCTCACTTCCGAAAAAGTATTCATTGGGACAATTATAAGACCTTTCATCGTCCGGATATTCATAATACATAGGAGAAATCAACGGAATGCCCTGAGTATGACAACGGTAATTCATTGTATATACATAAGGAATAAGTCTGTGTCGTAACTTAAGAGCATCATAAGCAAACAGCCGGATATGTGAGCTGTAATTCCACGGCTCTTTACCCATAAGCTCATTACTTGTTGAATGAAGTCTGTTTATAGGGCTGAATACACCGTATTGAAGCCAACGAAGATAAATTTCATCATCATGCTTTCCGCCTCGGTGTCCACCAATATCGTGACTCCACCATCCGTAGCCGATATTTGAGGCAGTAGCAGTCATATAAGGCTGAAAATCAAGTGAGCACCAATAAATTGATGAGTCACCGGAAAATCCTAAGGGATATCGATGAGAACCGGCACCGGCAAAGCGAGAAAGAATAAGCGGTCGTTTGCCGTTACGCGCTGAATCAAGAAAATGATAATGATTAAGCGCCCACAAAGGATCAAATCCCGGAATTTTGGTTTTGTTGCCCTGTTGCCAATCTATCCACCAAAAATCGACACCGTCATCTTCATAAGGATGATGCAAAAATTTAAAATATCCTTCAATAAATTTAGGATCTGTGAAATCAAAGAAAATCTGTTCCTTGCTTTCAGGGTCAATTCCCATAAACTCTGCAAAAGGCTTATAGGCATCTTCAAACCATCTTACACCCATACTCGGATGAAGATTAACAGGCACTCTGAAGCCGTTATCTTTTAAGGTTTTCAGAAACTTTTTATAGTCAGGAAAAAGATCTGTATTCCAACTATAGCCTGTCCATCCGGGCATAATTTCAGAAACATTTTTGGGCTTCTGCTGATTTTTAGCGTCTTTACCAAACTTTCCTATTACATCTACCCAATGCCAGTCCATATCAACAGTCGCAACAGTTACGGGAATTTTTTCATCAAGAAAGCGCTGCATCAATGACAGATATTCTTCCTGAGTATATGCTTTATATCTGCTCCACCAATTACCAAGAGCGTATCTTGGCAACAATGGTGTTTCACCGGTAAGACGAAAGAAATCACGAAGAGCAGCTTTGTAATCTCTGCCATAAGCAAAAATATATCTGTCAACCTCACACTTGCGTGGTCCGACAGTTCCGTCAGAGCAAAGAATCAGACTTTGAGAATCATCAAGCACGGCTACACCGTTTTCAGATAAAATTCCGTCACCTAATTTGGTTTTGCCGTAAGTCATATCAAGAGTTCTGCAGGTGCCCTTCAGATTGCCTGACATCAGATTTTTGACATCATTGACCTGTATAATTTTACCTTTTGAAGAAATAGTTACAATACAATCGGTTGTTTTAACTATAATGCGATTACCCTTTTCTTCAACAGCAAACTCAGGAGCACCGAAATTTCTGTACCACACAGTCTGAGTCGGCTCATCGCAAAAATCTTTTTCGCTCTGATATTCAACTCTTATCAGCCTTGATGTCAGAACACTTATCCTGAGACAATCTCTGATATATACAAACTGCGGATCAGTTTTGCTTTGAGTAATAATGCTGAATGTATTTTTAAAATAGCTCATTTTTTCACCTTAAGAGATCATATTTTTAAAATCTTCTTCTGTTATAACAGTCACACCAAGATCATTGGCCTTTTTCAGTTTGCTGCCGGCGGCTTCACCGGCAAGAACATAAGATGTCTTTTTAGAAACGGAAGATGATGTTTTTCCGCCAAAAGATTCAATAATTTCACTCGCTTCATTTCTGTTAAACATAGAAAGTGTACCTGTGAGAACAAAAGTTTTACCTGCAAAACGGGCATCTTCAACCTGACCGAGATATTTCATATTCAATCCGCTCGACATAAGACGATCAATAAGTTCTCGGTTTTCAATAGTTCCAAAATACTCAACAACACTTCTGGCCATAATTTCACCAAAACCATCAATCGAAAGAATATCATCTTTTTCTGCTTTCATAAGTTCAGGCAAAGTACCGAATCTCGCAGCTAAAAGCTTAGCAGCTTTCTGACCGATATGTCGGATTCCGAGAGCAAAAATCAACTTTGAAACATCATTTTCTTTAGACTTGTTAATGGCATTTATAAGATTATTTGCTGATAAAGTGCCCATTCTTTCAAGAGACTCAATATCCTCAGCTTTAAGATTATAAATATCGGCAGGGGTTTTAATCAGATCGTTATTAACAAGAAGCTCACAAACCGAAACACCCAAGCCCTCAATATCCATCGCATCTCTTGAACAGAAATGAATAAGATTACGAAGCAACTGAGCCGGACAATCTGTATTAAGGCAACGGATAGCAGCCTCACCGTCTTCACGAAAAACAGGAGAATTACATGACGGACAGATATCAGGCATTTTATAAGGAATTAAATTATCTCCATGGCAACTGACAGATAAAACTTCAGGAATAATATCACCGGCTTTACGAACAATTACCGTATCACCGATACAGATTCCTTTTTCTTTAATAAAATCTTCATTATGAAGTGTT
>JAZRME010000081.1:0-4165 GCA_045647325.1 Acutalibacteraceae bacterium
CCAACACCCGGCTCACCTATCAGACAAGGATTGTTTTTTGATCTGCGGCAAAGAATCTGTACAGAGCGATAAATCTCGTTATCTCTGCCGATAATTCTGTCAAGTTTACCTTCCTTAGCGCGTTGAGTAAGATTAGTACAATAAAGAGGAAGGAACTTTCTTTTTTTATTATTTTTTTCACCTTTGTCTTTTGACTTTTTATCTTTTTTGTCAGACTTTTTATCGCTATCGTCATCATCATCGTCATCAGACTGAGGTTTACCCATCATACTTTGCATAAACGGGAATGTGGGCACTCCACCGGGCTCAAAACCTTCACCGTTATCACCCATGCCCATCATAGCACCGAACTGTTCACTCATTGCGTCAACATCATCCTCGGTGATACCCATATTTTCCATCATCTGTTTGATAGGACCTGTAGATTCCATAGCACATTTAAGACAAAGACCTTCGGAATCTGATTTTTTATCACCATCCATCTTAGTCATAAAAATAACTGCAGGACGAATTTTGCATTTACTGCACAAAACTTGTTTCATAATTGCTCCTATTTATTGATTTACTTTTTACTATTTTTAATTTTCTGAGCTATCTGCTTAAAAGTTGAAGGAAGATAACTTAAAAAGGCAAGAACTGTTAAGAACGCTGAAAAAACCACAAGATAGAGAAGGGGTTTTTCAGGAATAGTCCAGAGATGTGAAATTACGCCTACCTCGGGACCGAACATAACAATAAAAATCATAACCAGATAAAAAACCATTGTTGCAGTTTTACCGATTATTTCAGCAGCAACGGGGCGCAGACCCACGAGTATCATCAATAAACCGAAAACAACCATAACAACTTCTTTTATAACAAAAATCAGAAATACCCAGCTGAATGTTCTGATAAGCTCCTCTGTGCTGTTACGGAACTCAAGATAAAACACAACAGAAAGCGTTATCTGAGTGAGCTTATCAGCCACAGGGTCAAGAAGCTTACCTAAATCAGAAACCTGATTGAGTTTTCGTGCAAGTTTTCCGTCAAAGAAGTCAGTGCTTCCCGACACAACAAGAACGATTAAAGCAGTAATTTCATAACCATTGTAAAAAAGAACTGCAAAAACAGGTATAAGCGCTATTCTTATGTATGAAAGCCAGTTCGGAATAGTGTTCCAATCTTTAAGAAGAGTTTTTATCTGATTCATAATTATCCTCCTAATCTGTCAAATCAATTTTTTGATTTCAGGAAATACCGCATCAACAATCTGAGCATCAATTTCCATAATTTTTGAATTACTTACTGCGTTGACCAAAGGTTCATAACCCGTCATCGCTACAAAGTCAATCACAACACAAATGCCAGTCACAAGCAAAAAACCACAAAGCGCTCCCATCAGAAGGCCCATAGCTTTGTTAGCTGTTTTGATAAGCGGAAGCTTAAAGAAGCGATCAATCAGGCTGATCAGAAATTTTATTATGATTGATGCACCGACAAACAAAACAATCATTGAAAGAAGTCTTGCTTTTTGTTCCGGAAAAGCGTCCGTTTCTAAAAAAGAAGTGTTTTCAAGAATAAAGTTTGCCACATCATTGTAATAAACTCTTGTTACAACACCGGCTGCAAAAAATGAAAAAAACTCAAGAATTGAACGGATAAAGCCCTTGCGATAATAATAACCTACACAAAGGGCAAATATCAAGCATAAAACTATGTCTATTATGTAAATTTTTAAAATTTCCATAGCTTACTCCTTAAAAATCTTTGCATATAACTTCAATAGGCGTAATTATATAAACTGATTTTTTAGTAACAACAATGTCTTTTGATGAGACATCAACCGGAATTTCAGCTTTTATGTTACCTTTTTTATTATAAACAATAACCTTGCTGTCTGTCAGCACGGCAAGATAACGGTCATTAACACAAACGGCTTTGGCTGAAGAGCCCACATTGACGCTGTAGGCAAGATCATTTCCTTTAAATACTTCAACCTCGACACTGGAATCGCTGCCGTATTTAAGCACCGAAACAGCAGTATAAGTTGAATCTATATGACTTATATCATGTATTTTATCTGACTCAAAACTGAATTCATTCGATTTGGTTGTGTTATCATCAACATAAACTCTCTGTTTATCTGTGATAATTTCAATATCATGGCTTTTTACATACCTGACATTTAAAACAACATTACCTGTGAAATCAAAGCATGAAACATATTCTTTGGAATCAAATTTAAAAACATACACTTTGGAATCGGTTTTTGCATTACGCGAAATCACAGTTCCCACCACAGCATATTTTCCGTCATCAGACAAATCAATGCATGTAACAAGCTCGTTAGCAAAATTCCAGGTAAAAACCTCTTCCTGCGACTTATTATAGGCGCTGAACACAGTCTGATTGTTTGAGGTTATTGCCGAAAAAGCAAAATTCCCCTTTTTACCTATGGCAGCGCAGGTAATGGAATTTTCTGTTTCAAGTACAGAAACGGTTTTTGAGGTGTTTTGTATTCTCAGCTTGCCTGAATCTGTATCATAAACAATAGCCTTACCGTTTTTGTAATCAATTTTAGGGTCACCGTAATCTATCATTTCAACAGAAAGCTCTTTGGCCGATGAGCTCAAAAGAAGGGTTCTGTCATCAGCAAAAGTAAAAAGTTTTGAGCCGTCAGTATAAGCTTTGATAATTACTTCGCCTTCTATTGAATACGGATAACCGTCACCTGCACCAAGATTTGAAACGGCAATTCTGATATCTTCAACGACACCTGTAAGCGTTATTCCGCCTAACATTCTTGCCGAAAAGAAAATGAGAACAATCGCAAGAAAAACGATAACAATAATTTTAAAGCCCATCATGGCTCCGGGGGTTAATCTGAAATTTTTCTTTTTAGGTTTAGCCATATTATCACTCCTGATAAAAAACCTTGTTGAGATAAAGGCCGTGTGCCGGTGCAGTACGCCCCGCCATATCACGCTCAAGTGAATTTATAATGTCGCCGATTGAACCGGCTTCAATCTTTCCTTCAGCGACTTCAAGTAATGTTCCGACCATTATACGAACCATATTATATAAAAAGCCGTCAGCTTTAACGATAAAAGCAACTTCGTCACCATCTCTGACAACTTTTGCATATTCAACGGTTCTTACAAAGTCTTCAACGCTTGTTCCCGCAGAGCAAAAAGCTGAAAAATCATGCTTACCGACATAAGCCTGAGCAGCTTCGTTGAGATAATCAGCATCAAGAGGCTTTTTGTAGTGGAAATATCTGTTTTGTAAAAACGGATTGCGCTGAGGACTGTTCCATATTTTATATATATATTCCTTACCTGTGCAGTCATACCTTGCATGAAAAGACTCTGAAACTTCAACACAGTTTTTTACTGCAATATCATCAGGCAAAACAGCATTCATAGCACCGACAAAACGATAAGGAACTATATCGCTTTCTGTTTTAAAATTAAAGCAGAAGTTGTTAGCGTGAACACCTGAATCGGTACGGCTGCAGCCGATAATTTTTTCTCTTTTCTGAATAATTTTTTCAATTGCATCCTGAACTGCCTGCTGAACGGTTATTCCGTTAGGCTGAACCTGCCAACCGTGGTAGTCGGTTCCGTCGTATGCAATTGTGACAAGAAGATTTCTCAATCAGATCACCTTAATAAAATAGTGGTTTAACACAACAAGACCGGCTATGAGCAACACAGTCACAAACATAGCTATAAAATCTGATGCTCTGAGTTTCATCTGTTTCATTCTTGTTCTGCCCTCTCCCCCTACATAGCAGCGACAATCCATAGCATCGGCAAGTTCGTATGCCCTTCTTATTGATGAAACAAACAAAGGAACTATTATCGGGATAAGCGCCTTGACCTTTTCAACAAGACCGCCTGAATCAAGATCAGCGCCTCTTGCCTTCTGAGCATTTGAGATACGGTCAATCTCCTCAATAAGAGTAGGTATAAATCTCAACGCAAGAGTCATCATCATAGCAAGAGTATGCACGGGAATATGGAAAACCTTAAGGGGTGAAAGCAGTCTTTCAATGGCATCTGTCAGCTGTGTCGGTACTGTTGTATAAGTAAGAAGTGACGAGCTGATGATAAGAAAGATAATTCTTATAGCCATAAAGACAGCTGTGAAAACAAGTCGGATCGTAGCCATGTCGTTCTGTGAG
>JAZRME010000082.1:0-4549 GCA_045647325.1 Acutalibacteraceae bacterium
ATTTCGGAGGCAAATTATGTCAGATATCAATAATAATCAAAACAAAAAAGATCAGAATTATAACAATCAGAAAAACAACAGCAACAACAACTGCCCGGGCAATAAGCAGGGTAACAATCAGCAGAATAAGAAAAACAACAATGCTTATTAAAAGTGAAAGCCGTCACACGACGGCTTTACATAATTATCTTATTTGCGAAACAAAGTCAGTAAAAACACCACACCTTGCGATAATACCGGAGTCATATTCATCTGTCATATTGTTAAAGTCAACATCACAGGCAAAGGTGATGCTATCAGGCACAGCGCCTCCTGAAATAATATATTCACAAAGCAAAACATCACGGCCGTCACATATTGCGTCACCGTCGGTGTCGCCGAAAATAACAATTTCATAATCTCTGAAAACTTCTCCGCTGTTTGTCAACACACGGATAACCGTGCCTGTTCCGTTTCCGTTTTCGGTGGGAATAATCATATAGCTGCCGTCATTGACACCGATATAACTTTCAATATCTGAGTATCCTTCGCTCAATCCGTAAACAAATGAATTTTCATTATCCACCACAGCTGTTGACCCTGTAACAGCATAAAGCTCAGGCTTTGTGTTGGGGTAGTTGAGCAGTTTCACAGCGTTAACAAGGGGAAAAGTGTAGGTTGTGTCGGGCACAACTTCAGAGTTAGAGGTGACCGTATCGGTGCTTGATTTTATGAGCGACCGACGGAATTCCTCAGGAGTGTGATCAGGATAAACCGAAAGATAAAGGGCAGCCAGACCTGCAACAATCGGCGTTGCCTGAGATGTGCCGTTATAGGCTGATGCAGATGTGTCAGAAGAAGCCTTTACTCCGAGAATGTAGTAACCGGGAGCAGAGATATCATAATAATTATGTGACGGGTCATAATTTGAAAAACTGCAAAGCTGACCGTCTTTTCCGTTTGCCATAACACCGATAACAGAGCTATAAGCTGCCGGGTAACGAATTTCCTGCGTGGTGCTTCTTGCGTTGTTTGATGCGCTTGCCAATAAAATTATCCCTGCATCATAAGCTGCATCACAAGCTTCTTTCAGAAAATTAACAGAAACATTGGTGCTTATAGACATTGAAATAATATCAGCGTTATTAGCGATAGCATAGTTTATGCCGATCACAACAGCATCCAAAGACAATTCGTTCACTTTTCTTGAGATTTTAATAGGCATAAGCTTGGCTTCAGGCGCAACACCTATAAGCAGCTTGTTATACCCTGCGGCGCCGACAACAATACTCGCCACATTGTCACCGTGACCTGTGTCAGGTGATACATCACTTGTGAGAGTAACAGCATTAAACCCTTTGTTCCCGGCGGAGTCTGTCCAGATTCTTCCGGTGTATTCAATATGGTCAACTGTGAAACCTGTGTCAAGAACGGCAACAACCACATCTTTGCCGAGAGTGTCAAATTCTTCCCATGCCTGAGGAATATTAAGCAAATCCTCAAACCACCATTTTGTGTAATAGAGATAATTACTTTGAGGTGAGGTAACTTCTGACGGCATTGTTATGGCGTCTTCTTCCCAGCGTGTATTGGGGTAAGCGCAGCTTACATTGTCTAAACAGAGAAGCTTGTTGCAAACGGTTTCAACATCTTTGTCAAAGTAGCCGACATAATAACCTGACTTAGTTTTTGTTCCGTCAGGGTTAGTTGTGATGCTTGTGTCAAAAATTTTATCAACAGGCATCTCTTTAACGGCTGTTATTCCGATGTCAGCGAGTTCATCAGGGATATTGTTGCTGTTTAAAAAATCTTTTTCGTCAGCAACAGTCTGAGTGTATTCAAAAATAGCTTCGCCTTCAATATAATCACCGGTGAATTCCTCCGCTGTGGCGCAAAAAGGCAAGGCTGTGAAAACAATCACAACGCTCACAAAAAGGCAAAACAGTTTTTTGAGGCTCATAATGTCACTCCTGTCGGGAAGAATAATATAGGGTGATAACTTTGAAAAAATCTATTTGTCTGATTTTAATCTTATGCTTTTTGTTTTTAAACGGATGCATTTCTGATAATAAAAGTGACATAACCGTGATTGATGACAGCGGACTTGACACAGCAGCGACCACAAAAAAATATGACACTTTCACAGGCAAAGTTCCGTTAAAAAAGGTAACTTTCACCGTAACGGACCCTGAAAACAGCCGAGGGCTTTCAGATAAAAAAATTGCTCATTCATTCGGAATTGCTTCAGACTCACAGCCTCACGAAATTTCAGAGCAGTCGCAAAAATTTTTTGATGAAAACAAGATAAACGCAATAACTTATGACACTCGTGGTGAAAAGGTGCTTTATCTGACATTTGACTGCGGATACGAAAACGGCAACACAATCAAAATTCTTGACACTCTTAAAGAAAAATCGGTCAAGGCTGCGTTTTTTTGCACATTGTCAAACATCAGAGCTGAGCCTGAACTTATGGCGAGAATGATAAATGAAGGGCATATTATCGGCAATCATTCAGCAACCCATCCCTGTTTTGATGAAATCAGCCGAAAACAAATGGCTCAGGAGATTGAGGAGTGTGACAATTATCTCAGAGAAAACTTCGGTTACACTTCACCTTATTTCAGATTCCCCAAAGGTGAATACTCACTCAACGCTCTTGACCTTGTAAATTCTGTAGGGTATAAATGTGTGTTCTGGTCATTGGCTTATAACGATTGGAACACCGACCAACAAAAGGGCGCCGATTACGCTTTTGAAACTGTAACGTCACGGTTGCACCCGGGGGCAATAATTCTGCTTCATTCAGTGTCGGCAGATAATGCTCAGGCGATGGGTCGGATAATCGACTACGCCCGTGAGCAAGGGTATGAATTCAGATCACTCAATGACCTGTAACCCATTTTAGCACAAAATAAAAATGAATACAATAATAAAATTAAAGCTCACCAATCATAACAGTTTTGGCGAGCTTTCTTTTTTCACAAGAAGATATTAAAATGTATCAATAAAAAGGTGTTATTGTCACTTGATTTATTTTTGCATTGTAGTATTATATTTTCGAAAAAAGATTTTATCCTATTTTATTCAGGATGAAGTCACTCTTTTTATTGCAACAATAGTTTCTGAGGGAGGCAGATATGGGTTGCAGGGGTAAGATATTTTATACTTGGAGGTTTATATTATGAAAAAAGCAAAAAAAATACTTTGTATTGTATTATCTGTGATTATTTGCTTGAGTTCTGTTACAGTAGCTTCAAGTGCAATGACAGAAAGCAGAAAATTAGCAGAGAGCTTAAAAAGTGATATTCAGATAGAAGTTATGACAGACAAAGAGTCATATACCAAAGATGATGAGATTCAGGTGAATTTAAAAGTCACAAACACATCTGAGAATGTTCGCAAAGGCGTTGGAATCAATATGGCTTACAATTGGTTCCGTTTAGAGTGTGAACAGGGTTCTGACATAGTTATAGATGAACTTAAAGCCGGAGAAACAAAGATTGTTACATTTAAGCTTTCATTCTTCAAATCTTTCTGGACCAGATTGTTTTTCCCGATCATTAAAACAATCAGTTGGTTATCAAGAATACTTTGGGGAACATATAGCGAAACAACAAGACACCATATAAAGATAAACGGTATAAATCATCTCCTCGTTTTCTATGTGTATCAGGCAGAAATAGATGAACAAGTGGATGAAGACAAACTTAAAATAAAATTAAACTTAGGCGATGTAGAGGTAGACGATTATAGTACAACAATTTTAGTGGAAAGAGGTAATATTCCCGAAGAACCCGAAGTTCCTCTTTCAGACGAGTATGTTTTTGTTGGATGGTTTGAAGATGAAACATTAGAAAAACCATATTATTTTGAAAATTCAGTAGATGAAGATATTGAACTTTTTGCTAAATGGATACCAATGACAACAGAAGTTGTGGATTTTGTTAAAACAGGAACTACTCAAAAGGATATATCTTTTGACACAGAAGATCCTATAGTAAAAGAAGTTCAGGTTGATTTTAAATTAAGCAAAGGTATCGGAACTGTTTTAATCGAAGAAGCAACGGGAGCTATAAATAATGTTTTTTCAAAAATAGGCAAGGCTGTTGACATCACAATTGACGGAGATGATACGCTCGAAAAAGCTGTAATTAAGTTTAGGTACGATGAGTTAAGTTTGCCTGAAGGAACAACTGAAGAAGATTTAGGAATAATTTGGTTTGATGAAGCTAACAATAAAATGGTTTTGCTTGAAAATTCTATTATTGACAAGGAAAACAACATTATATCAGTAGAAACAGATCATTTTAGTAAGTATGTTGTTGTAAATTCAACTGCTTGGGTTAAGCAGTGGGAGCATAAGCAACTTGTTTCTCGAGTAGAAGGTAACACAGTAAGATTTAATATCGTTTTATGTTTGGATGACTCCGGAAGCATGAGCGGAACAGCAAAAACTGTATGTCAGCAAGCGGCAAGAAATTTTGTGGATCAACTTGTTGATGGAGATAATATAGCTGTAGTTAAATTTAACTCTAATCCGACAACTCTTGTTGGAAATACAACAATA
>JAZRME010000083.1:0-3188 GCA_045647325.1 Acutalibacteraceae bacterium
CCTTTCTGAATTCTTCTGAATGAGCTCTTACTTTTTCGTAGCAGAGCATTTTGCCGTCAGCATCAGCGCCATCGGTGGCTCCGAATTTAAGCCCGATAATCATCGCTGCGCCTGAAACGGCACCGCAAAGCTCTCTCTGACGTCCGCAACCTCCGCCGAGACCGGCAGAAACTTTCAGCGCAGTTTTGGTGTCTATACCAAACAAATCGGCATAAGCTGCAAAAACAGCCTGACAGCAGTTGTAGCCTTCTTTAAAAAGCGCTTCGGCTTTTCTGACTCTGTCGCTCATAACAGCACTTCCTTTCACATTTAACAGCACTATTTTAGCACAATAAAAATAAATTTCAAGTGATATAAAAATATACTTTTATTTTTTGTCAATATATAGTATAATATTTACGATTATAGAAAAGAGAGGAGAAATCCTATGTCTAAAAATATACTTGTTACCGGTGGAGCCGGTTTTATCGGCAGTAACTTCATTTATTATATGCAAAAAAAGCACCCTGATTATCGCCTTGTGTGCCTTGATGCGCTCACCTATGCCGGTAATCTTCACACTCTTGATGACGCAAGATGTGATAATTTCCGTTTCGTTTTAGGAAGCATCACTGACAGAGAGCTTGTGTTTTCTCTTTTTGAAGAAGAGAAGTTTGACGCTGTTGTCAACTTCGCTGCCGAGAGCCATGTTGACCGTTCAATCGAAGACCCTGAGGTTTTTCTGAGAACAAATATCCTCGGCACCCAGGTGCTTCTTGATGCAACTAATAAATACGGAGTTCCCCGTTATCATCAGGTTTCTACCGATGAGGTTTACGGTGACCTTCCTCTTGACAGACCTGACCTTTTCTTTACCGAAGATACACCTATTCACACATCTTCACCTTATTCAGCAAGTAAAGCTTCGGCTGATCTGCTTGTTATGGCATATCATCGCACTTTCAAAACTCCGGTAACAATTTCCCGTTGTTCAAACAACTACGGCCCTTATCAGTTCCCTGAAAAGCTGATTCCTGTTATGATTGCCAACGCCCTTGCTGATAAAAAGCTTCCCGTTTACGGTGAAGGTCTCAATGTGCGTGACTGGCTTTATGTTGATGACCATTGTAAAGCTATTGATATGATTCTTGAAAACGGCAGAATCGGTGAGGTTTATAATATCGGCGGCCATAATGAAAAGGCAAATATTGAGGTTGTTAAAACAATTATTAAAGCTGTGGGTAAGGATGAAAGTCTTATCACTTATGTAACTGACCGACCCGGCCATGATATGCGCTATGCTATTGACCCCGAAAAAATCAAAAACGAGCTTGGCTGGTACCCTGAAACGCTATTTAATGAAGGTATTCAGAAAACTATCAAGTGGTATCTTGAAAATGAATCCTGGTGGAAGAATATTCTTTCAGGCGAATATAAAAATTACAGGGGGTTTGACCAATAATGAAAAAACTGACAGCTTTGTTGTTGACGATTGTTTTTGTTTTATGTTTTGCAGGGTGCAACTCTGACGATTTGGGCAAACAGACAATCAAAGACGATGAGCACGGTGTTGTTGAGTTTAATACTGTCAATTCCTTCGATTTCAGCGATTTTAAAAAAGAGCATGAAGAAACAGCAAAAACCGAAGGCTTTGTCAACACCGAAGCCAAAGAGTTTCATAACAAAACTGATGCCAGAGAGTTAGCTCTTAAAGAGCTGCCCGAAGGCTACAGCTATAACACAATCAAAATTTTTTATGACCGTACCGAAGGTATATGGATGGTTGAGTTTTCAACTGTCAACGATTCAGATGAAGTTACCTCAAAATGCAGCGTTTGTGTTGAGGATTCAGGCTATACAAGACTTGTAGTGGAGGAATAACAATGAGAGCAATAGTTACAGTTGTAGGTAAAGACAGAGTAGGTATTATTGCCGAAATCTGCACCTTACTTGCTCAGATGAAAGTTAATATTATTGATATCAATCAGACTGTTATGCAGGATGACTTTTTTACCATGGTTATGCTCACCGATACAAAGGGCAGCGACCTTTCTTTTGGTGAAATTAGCGAAAAGCTTGATCTGAAGGGCGAAGAAATGAGCCTTTCTATCCGTATTCAGCGTGAAGATATTTTTAATTCAATGCACAAAATCTGAGAGGTGAGTCATAGTGATAAATATTTCAGATATTATGCAGACCAACGAGATGATTGATAATCATCATCTCGACATCAGAACAATCACAATGGGTATCTCTCTGCGTGATTGCTGTGACAGTGACATCAATAAGTGCTGTGACAAAATTTATAACAAAATCGTTACCTGCGCCCGTAATCTTGTGCCTGTGGCAGAGCAGATTGAGCTTGAATTAGGCATTCCCATTGTCAACAAGCGTATCTCTGTTACCCCTATTTCAATGGTTGCCGAGAGCTGTGACACCGACAATTATGTTCCCATTGCCAAAGCTCTTGATAAAGCTGCCAAGGAATGTGGAGTGAATTTTATCGGTGGTTTCTCTGCTCTTGTTCATAAGGGTTACACAAAAGGCGACAGAAATTTAATTAAATCAATCCCTGAGGCTCTTGCTGTGACCGACAGAGTCTGCGCTTCGGTTAACGTTGCTTCAACAAAGGCAGGTATCAATATGGATGCTGTCGCTGAAATGGGTGAGGTAATCAAAAAATGCGCAGAGCTTACAAAAGACACAGACGGTCTCGGTTGTGCGAAGCTTGTTGTGTTTGCCAATGCTGTTGAAGATAACCCATTTATGGCAGGTGCGTTTCACGGTGTGGGCGAGGCTGAGTGCGTTGTTAATGTTGGTGTTTCGGGCCCCGGTGTTGTTCACCATGCGTTAAAAAACATCAAGGGAGAAAGCTTTGATGTTGTTGCCGAAACAATCAAAAAAACCGCTTTCAGAATCACCCGAATGGGTCAGCTTGTAGCTCAGGAGGCTTCAAAAAGATTAGGTGTTCAATTTGGCATAGTTGACCTTTCCCTTGCCCCTACACCTGCCAAGGGTGATAGTGTGGCAAGAATATTGGAAGAAATGGGCCTTGAGCATTGCGGAACCCACGGAACAACTGCAGCTTTGGCTATGCTTAATGATGCGGTTAAAAAGGGCGGAGTTATGGCGTCATCCCATGTGGGTGGTTTAAGCGGTGCATTCATTCCTGTTTCAGAGGATGAGGGCATGATTGAGGCTGTTAAGGT
>JAZRME010000084.1:0-2808 GCA_045647325.1 Acutalibacteraceae bacterium
TGGTTATTCAGCTTGAACCGTGGGAAGAAGGCAAAACTTACGAAAGACTTGGAATAGACAGTGAATATACTAATATTTTAGGTATAGAAGTTCCTATTTCCGTTGTTCCCGTTCAGCCGGGACGAAATCTTTCAATCATCATTGAAGCAGCCGCGATGAACAACCGTCAGAAAAAGATGGGATACAACGCAGCAAGACAGTTGCTTCATAATCTCGGCATGACTGACGATGTTGTGCCCGAACAAAAAGAACTTGAAATCTGGCATGATTTTTAATATATTTAGGAGGATTTTATTATGTATCGTATAGGTGTAGATTTGGGCGGAACAAATATTTCCGTAGGTGTAGTTGATGGTGATTTTAATATTATCGGCAGAGGCAAAATGAAAACAAATGCCCCAAGACCTGCTGAAGAGATTTTTGCTGATATAGCAAAGGCTATTGAACTTGCTGTTGATGATGCAGGTATTACTTATGATCAGATCAGCGTAATCGGAGTAGGTACACCCGGCTCTGTAGATAAAGAAACAGGATATATCGATTATTCAAACAATCTTAAGTTTGATAAGGTTCCTGCTAAAGAAATTCTTGAATCAATTACAGGTAAACCTTGTTTCTTTGCTAATGATGCAAGTTGTGCGGCTCTTGGTGAGCTTTATGCCGGTGCAGGTAAAGGATCACAGAATATTGTTGCTGTTACTCTTGGCACAGGTGTAGGCAGCGGTATTGTAATTGACGGTAAAATTTTCCGTGGTGCTAACTCAGCCGGTGGTGAAATCGGTCATACTGTTATTAATGTTAACGGTGAACCTTGCAACTGCGGCAGAAACGGTTGTTGGGAACGTTATGCTTCAGCAACAGCACTTATTGCTCAGACTAAAGCTGCTATGGAAGAATATCCTGATAGCAAAATGTGGAATTGCGCAGGAGGCAAAATTGAAAATGTCAACGGTAGAACTGCTTTTGATGCTATGAGAATGGGCGATGAAATTGCTAAAGACGTTGTTGACAAATACATATATTTTGTTTCAGTCGGCGTTATAAACATTATAAACGTTTTCCAGCCTGACGTTCTTTGCGTTGGTGGCGGTATATGTAATGAAGGTGAAACACTTCTTGCTCCTTTACGCAAATTCTGTGAAGAAGAGAGATATTCAAAATATACTAAAAAACAGACCGTTATCTGCAAGGCTGAACTTGGCAATGATGCAGGTGTTATCGGTGCTGCTATGCTTGACAGTTGATCGGTGATATTATGACTGACTATAAATCAATTTATGATTTTGCGTTAAATATCGGGTGTGAAGCCCTCTGTAATGAACCTTTAAAAAAGCACACAACCTTTAAAATCGGTGGTGAAGCTGCGCTTTTGGTTATTCCTGACAATAACGAAAGCTTATCTTTGTTGCTGAAAAAATGCAGTGACGAAAATGTAAGAGTTGTTATTATAGGTAACGGAAGTAATATTCTTGTTTCTGATGACGGAATAGATGCGGTTGTTATATTAAATCTGAGAGATCAGGGCGAAATCACTCTTTTAGATGATAATATCGTTTATTGTGATGCAGGTGTTTCACTTACAAGGGTTTGCCGTTTTGCTCTTGAAAAAGGTTTGTCCGGTCTTGAGTTTGCGTTCGGAATTCCCGGTTCAGTAGGTGGCGCTGTTTATATGAACGCAGGAGCATACGGTGGTGAAATCAAAGACGTTATTGTCAAATGTGACTATATGACTCCTGACGGTACCAAAGGTCAGTTATCAGCTGAAAGCTTGGATTTGGGCTATCGTAAAAGTATATTTAATTATAATAACAATGTTATTACCGGTGCATATTTTCTTCTTAAACCTGATTCAAAAGATAAAATCAAAGAGCGTATGAACGATTTCTTATCAAGAAGAAAATCCAAACAACCTCTTGAATATCCGAGTGCAGGCAGTACTTTTAAACGACCGGAAGGCCATTTTGCAGGAGCCCTGATTGAGCAGAGCGGACTTAAAGGTTTTTCTGTCGGTGGCGCACAAGTGAGTGAAAAACATGCGGGGTTTGTTATTAACAAAGGTAACGCAACTGCGCAGGATGTTTTAGAACTTATAGATTATATTAAGAAAAAAGTAAAAGAAGATTCAGGTGTTGAACTTGAACCGGAAGTGAAAATTTTCAATTAGTGTGGGGTAAATAATATGGAGTTGCTGATATTAACAGGAATGTCCGGAGCGGGTAAATCTGTTATTGTTGATGCCATTGAAGATTTGGGATATTTTTGCATTGACAATCTTCCGCCAAAACTTCTTGTGACTTTTGCTCAGCTTCTCAGCGCATCTTCTCAGAATTATGAAAAGGTCGCTGTTGTGTCCGACATTCGTTCCGGCAGAGGTTTTTCGGATATTCTCGGATATCTTGATGAGTTAAAAAAAGTTGGTTTTACTTATAAGATATTTTTTGTTGATGCAAGTGATGCTGTTTTAATAAGAAGATATAAAGAGACCCGACGGGTTCACCCTATGCTTGATGAAACGCAGGGCTCACTTTCAGACGGTATAGCAGTTGAAAGAGAAAAGCTTACAGCTATTAAAGCTGTTGCTGATTATTATCTTGATACAAGTAATTTTTCAGCGGCTGAATGTAAGAACAGAGTTAATCAGCTGCTCAACGGCAATTATGACACAAAACTCAAAGTTCATTGTATGTCTTTTGGCTTTAAATATGGAGCTCCGAGTGATTGTGATCTTGTGTTTGATGTCAGATGTTTGCCAAACCCGTTTTATATTCCTGAATTAAAAGAGCATACAGGTCTTGAACCTGCTGTCAG
>JAZRME010000085.1:0-1791 GCA_045647325.1 Acutalibacteraceae bacterium
TGGCCTCCGACTTATTCACAGGCGGTATCGGTGAAAACAACCCTCAGTATAGAGACCGTGTTTGTGACAAACTTGCATTTATGGGCGTTAAGATCAACTACGATATCAACAACGAGCTTAAGAGAGGTAAAGAGGGTGAAATCTCAACACCTGATTCATCTGTTAAGGTTTATGTTGTATGCACAGACGAAGAGCTTATGATCGCAAGAGATACAAAAGCTATTGTTGAAGCTCTTTAATTTAAAACTATCGGGGAGTGGTAAAACCACTCCCCTTTTTTGCGACATTTTTTGTGTTTCGTCTGTTGACTTGTATTTTCATCAGTGGTAAAATACAAGATATTGGGGGTGAAACCATGAAAAAAGTTATAAGTGTTATGCTCAGCGTTGTAATTTTTGTCAGCTGTTTGTGTTTAAGCTCTTTTGCAACTGAGCCTTCAACCAAAACTGAGGCGCTGATCAACAAAATTGAACAGACAAAATCAATCGGTGTTATGCTTGATGACAGTCTTACTGAAAACGACTATGTTTCAATCACAGACCTTACCGTTATGTTTAAAATCCACAATGACGGCAGCATCCTTTCAAATATGAAATATGCTGCAACAGCAAAGGTTCAGGGATTTAAAACAAGAGCGATTTTTGGTGAAAATAATATTCTTTATGCCACAAGTCTTCGCTGTTATATTGACATCAATGAGTTTCTTGAAATCAAAACAACTGATATGAGTCTTACAGCAACAGCTCTTGACAAGCTTCTTGATTATCTCACTGCAGATTTTTATGAAAGCCTTACACTCACCTATGCCGGTGAAAGAAACATCAAAGGCTACGGCGATGTTTATGTTGAAAGATTCGGAACAAAAGCTGAGTTTTATTATGACGGTGATGTCCTTCTCGGATTTAAAACTGTAGGCCTTGACACAGACAGTTTTTATCTCACATTTGAAACAAAGGATGTTTTGCCTGATTATGTAAACGGAATTGTTTCAGGTATTGACGATTCAACATTTGAAAAACCTACGGGATTTTACATAAACGTAACTCCCCTTGTTAAATTTGTTTATAACCTTGTTTCAAGTATGAAATCATAACGATTAACAGCCTCGCTTGTCGATATAACAAGCGAGGCTGAAATTTTATCTCTTTAACAGATTAAGTCTTGCAACGACTCCGTTAGGTTTATCTTCACCGTGAAGAAGAGCATGGTAACAGTTAGCATATAAAAGAGGCTCAACAAGGTAGTTTGAGAGAATACTGCCACACATATTGAATTTGGGGAATTCCGGAATGTAATTATAAACAACATCCGGAATTATTTTATCAAAAGCTGACGGAGTAGGCTGAGTCTGTTCAGCAACGGCACTCACATCTCTTAACACTCCTGATGTGAGAGTTCGATAATTAACAGCACCTTTTAACATATTGAACTCACCTGTGCATACAACAGGAACATAATATTTTGAAGCAACGTTCATAAGCATAGGTATGCTCTTGGCTTTGATAAGCGGATTTTTATCAAAAGTTGTGTTAAGCATCATAAAGCGGGTGCCACATTCTTTGCGCTCAAAAGCAGCCCAGGAGCAAGAGGAATAAACATCAGCTCCCTCAAATTTTGAAAGCTTTTCTGGTGTATCAGAATACCAGAAGCTGCCGCTTTCAAGAAGCTCCAGCTCAAAATGGTTATAAAAAATCGGATTGTTGACATTACCCTCAGCATAAGAATAACATTCACCTATATGAGCCTGAGCAAAAGCCGCAAGGCCCTCACCTGCCATCTGAATACCGACGC
>JAZRME010000086.1:0-5026 GCA_045647325.1 Acutalibacteraceae bacterium
CAGGTCGAGATTTCTCCTCAGAAAATAATAAAAGCTGTCGCAGCAACGACAGCTGATATAACGGTGTAGCTCAGCTGCACCGTTTTTTCTTTTTTAGTTCAAGGTTGACAGTGGCTATGCCGAGGGCAACTAAAAAAACTGACACTAAATGCAACGGGTCAAGTATGTTTTCGCCAAGAGCAATCGCTGAAAAAATGTTGCCGAAAACAGGTGTCATCAGTTTGAATATGCTCACCTTGCTGACAGGGTTATATCTTAAAAGCTGTGACCAGATTAAAAAAGCAACAGCAGACACAAGGGCAAGATAAACAAGGCAGATGTCAGCTTTTATGTTTGTGAAACTGATTGCACCGCCAAAAGCGAAGGCTATCAATGTTAAAATGATACCGCCAAAAAGCAGATGGTAACCTGTGACAATCATCGGGTCAATATTCATCGAAGCCTTTTTATTGATCATAATTCCCAATGTGGAAATCAGAGCCGAAATCAACAAAAAGCCTTCACCGTTGATGTTAAAAGAGAATTGGCTGTCTGCGTTAAGATTTACAAGCACAATTCCTGCAAGACCGATCAGGCATCCCATCAGTTTCTGAAATGTCAGCTTGTCATTTTTAAAAAAGAGTGGAACGAGAAGAACTGTGCAAAAAGTGTCAGAGGAGTTAAGCACACTTGCGATGCTTCCTGCCGTAACTGAGAGACCGAGATAATAAAAGAAATAGTTTCCTGTAATCTGAACAGCTGAAAGCGCAAAAATTGTGGGCGCTTCTTTTTTTGTAAAAATCGGTAACTGACGGCGCCTGATTGTATATACTGCCAGAACGATTAACCCTGCCAGAGTAAATCTGATTCCTGCAAACAACAGCTTTGAGCCTGTTTCGTCAGCGCCGATATCAAACCACTCATAACCGAGCTTAACCCCGGGAAAAGCTGTGCCCCACAAGGCTGTGCAGACCATCGCAAAGATTATAAATAAAAAATTGTTTTCAAAAATACTTTTAGCTTTCATAATATCTGCCTTTCGTTATTTCAAAAGGCATTATACCACAAAATTTAGTAGTTTCAATAAAAATGTAGACAAATTAACCACAATATGTTACTATTATAATGATTAAGTATGAAGGAGACGCCTATGTTAAAAAAAGCAATAAAAAGAATATTATGCGTTTTTATTGTTTTTGCTGTTATGCTTGTGACTAACGGTGGGGCAACAGCTACCCAGCCTGAAGATGCGCAGCTTAAAGTGGTTGATATTTCTAAGTGGCAAAATTCAATCAATTGGCAAAAAGTGTCTCTTTCTGTTGATGGTGTAATTGCCAGAATCGGTTACCGTGGTTCTGTTGCCCGTGACACTATAGCTGAGGATGATTTGTTTTATTCTCATTTTCAGGGTTGCTCAACTTATAACATTCCTTTCGGATGTTATTTTTATTCTCTTGCCGTTACGGTTGATCAGGCTATCGAAGAGGCTGAGTGGATAATTAAAACCCTCAAAAAATATAATTGCAAACCTGACCTTCCTATTTATATTGATATGGAAGATTATATTGTTCAGAATGAAACAACTAACCGTAAGCGAACAGACATCGCCAAAGCCTTTTGTCAGACTCTTTTTGAAAACGGATATTACCCCGGTGTTTATGCCAATAAATATTGGCTGACCGACTTGCTTTATCCGTCAGAGTTTTCTGATTGTTCAATCTGGGTGGCTCAATACACATCAACCTGCTCTTATAAAGGCAAATATGATATGTGGCAATACACCGAGTCAGGCTCGGTTAACGGAATTTCAGGCAAGGTTGATATCAACCATTGTTATAAAGATTACTCAACTTTCATAAAAAAATACGGCTTTAACGGTTACCCCGGTTCGGTTGACTATGTTCCCGACAATGAGAGCGTTGTTGACCCGACAGGCTTTGGTATGTATAACATAACGGCTGACAGTCTGAATGTCAGAACAGGCCCCGGCACCGAATATCTTTCTTTAGGCAGACTTAGTAAAGATTCCCGGGTTTATGTTTTTGGTGTTGAAAACGGATGGGGCGCAATAAGGTTCGGTGACTCTCTCGGGTGGATTTCTTTAAACAAAACTTACAGCCAACAGATTTCAGCTCACAACTCTACCGAGAAAGGCATAGGTTTTTACACCGTTAACACGCCAAATCTTAATGTCCGCAGCGGACCTACAACAAGCTACTCAAAGGTTGATGCGCTTTATTCGGGTCAACAGATTTACATACATCAGCTTCAGAACGGATGGGGTGCCTTTTATTATGGCAACGGTTCGGTAGGCTGGGTTTCACTTAATTATCTTGTTTTTACAGGAACGGTCAACTTCATCGGTGGTGATGCCAACGGTGGAATGAACCATCAGTTGGCAGCGAAAGACACAACAATAAAACTTAACGGCTCAAACTTCACTTCATCGCTTGGTGAATTCAAGGGTTGGGCAACAGCTGATGGCGGTGAGGTTGTTTACGCTGACAAGGCTTCGCTCACAATGGGTGACACTAATGTTGTGCTCTACGCTGTGTTTGACTCTGAAGAGTCTTATACCTGGTCTGACAATGTTTCGGTTGAAGGCAACATTGTTTATATAAACAGTCTGATGATTACTGAAAATGATTTTTCAGAATTTATTGATGCCGACAGTGATTGTCTGATCACTTTCAAAAATGTTTTCAGCGGAGTGGTGGGAACAGGCTCTGAAGTTACCCTCGCTCACAACGGAAAAACAGAAAAATTCAACATCTGTCTCAGCGGTGACGTTAATGGTGACAGTATGTGTGACGGGCTTGATATCACTTATCTGATTGAGTTTATCAATTCAGGTGAAAATAATCTTTCGGCTGTTCAGCTTATGGCGATGGATATCAACTGTGACGGCGAAATTGATGAAAATGATATTGCTCAATATAAAACAATAATTTTTTAGGAGGATAATTTATGAAAAAAATAATCTCCGTGTTAATTTGTCTGATGATGATAATTTCATTGGTGCCCTTTACGGTTTCAGCTGCAGCGGGTGAAATCAATTTCACTCTCAGAATTCAGAGCGAAACCGACAATGAGGTTGTATTGGTTCTTGACTATGATTCAGGAACAGGATTTTCAGCTCTCGATATAGATATTGCTTATGACAGAGTCAATCTTGAGCTTAAGTCCTGCGAAAAAGGAACAGGCTATTCAGATTTTCAGGAATATCTTGACAGCGAAAAAGCTCTTTCAATCTGTAGCATCAACCCTAATGAAAACCCGATAAAAGTGTCAATGGCTAACACAATCGGCTTTAAGGTTATCAAAGGCAACAAATCTGTTGTTACTCTTACTTTTGCCAAAGCTGCAGGTACTGACTTCACAAAAGAAAGCCTGACTTTTGATTTTACAAACTGTCAGACAGCTGCTTTTGAAGACATCAAAGTTAATTTTGATTATGATATGACACCCCCGAAAGAGAATGTGACAAACAACACCGCCGAGGGTTCAACCGAATACCCTCAACAGACATCGGCAGATAACGCTATAGATGACACCGACAGTGAAATCGGGGAATCTGATAAAGACGATGTTATTGATGAGAGCCCTTATGATGATCCCGATGAAACAACAGGCGCAGAGGTTGATAAAAAACCTGCCACCAAAACAATAATTATCATTGTTGCTGTTGTGGCTGTGGTCGGTGCCGGAGCTTTTGTTGCTCTCAGACTTAAATCTAAAAAGAAAAAAGATTAAAAACAGGGGGGCCAACCCCTGTTTTTTCTTTTGTGAGATGTAATATCCCCCTGTTTTAATTGACATTATCGGCGATTGTGTTAATTAAAATTTCGCAATACACAAAAAAACAAGGTGCTTTTTGTTAAAAGTGTAAAAAAATAGCTTTAATGTGCTAAAGTTGTTGACTTTTAACAGGTCATTATATATAATTGTAATATGTCATAATGTATAGTAATATCTATACTTATCTCAATATTTTTAAGGAGGATTTTTTATGACAATTTCTAAGAGAATACTTAGTGTTGTTCTCACTGTTGTGATGCTTCTCACAATCGTTCCTATGAGCGTATCTGCTGTTGAAGTTTCAGCCGGTGAAACAACAGGCGCTAACCAGGCAATGGTTGACGATGGCACAGGTAGAGAAATTATTCCTATGGCTACCGTTACTGCTCCTGATGTTGTTCGTGTTGCGGCATCTTCAGGTTCAATGGCTAAAGGTTCAACAATCGTTTCAGCTACACCTTCAGGTGTTCCTGCTATTTCAGGTTCATACACAGCTGAAGCTTACGCAGGTGAAACACCCAGCTTTGGCCAGATTACATTCGTTTGCGATCTTTCACTCGCTAACAACAAAAATGTAACTATTACATGTAAAAACAACTCAACTATCACCTTCACAGAGACTAACCCCAACAACAATACATGGGTTTGGACTATCTCAGGTGGTACTGCAGCTGCAGGTTCATACCTTGACTTTGAAATCGGTTATTCTTACACATACACCGATAAGCTCACAGGTAAAAATGTTACCAACTCTTATGTAGCTTACGCAAGCTCATACGTTGAGGGTATCATTCAGCCCGCAGGTGTTTATATTGACACTCACAGAACAAAGCACTGGCTCCACTCAGCTGAAGAGCTTGACGCTGTTTATCGTATTCTTGGTTTGAACACATACGGTACTTTCTACGGTGACCCTGCAACTGACGCAGGTTCAGGTGACTCTTTTAAAGAAGACGAAACTTGCTGGTCACATGGTTACTTTGACTTCGTAAGCCTTTCACCCATGTCATGGGGTCAGACTGCTAACGCAGCAGACGGCTACGGTACTCTTCTCTTTGCTAAAGACGACGGAGACGGTAACAAATACGGTAACACCGGTCTTGACCGTCAGCGTCCCGTTTCAACCACATACATTGACTCTTCAAAGGGTACAGCTCTTAACGGCGCCAACATCAACCTTCGCTATGCTGCTACTGATCTTAAGTCAACATGGAAATCCGGTGACTATAAGCGTTATGTCCAGAGCATC
>JAZRME010000087.1:0-9211 GCA_045647325.1 Acutalibacteraceae bacterium
AGTGGTTTTGGTAATGTTGCTACAACTGCAACCAACGTATTGCAATGAAAAACTTCATTGTTTCGTTTTTATTTTTACAATTAATTTCTAACATATTTTGATTTAGAAAAACACTCATAGCTTTTACATTTTTAGAGCTCAAAAACTCGTTAATAGGTACAAATTTAACCACAAGTGGACCAAGAAAGCCTTGAAAGCCTTATATATCAACGAACCGCATTTTTCAAAGAGATAATTATTTCTTACAATTTACAGCACTCACTTCGGTGGGTGCTGTTTTTTATGATTTTGCTTAAAAATATGATTGTTTAAAGGTGTAATTTTCAGCAGTTTTTTGTCTTAAAATCCTTGACTTTACACCCTGTGAGTGGTAGTATAACTGTCGGTTTCGGCTGATATATCAGTTAGTTTTGTCAGCCTGTAATATGGAATTTCTGAGGTGTTCTTATGCAAATTTTGTTATGCTTATCCGTTGCGCTGTTTGCAGGTCTTATGCTGTCCCGACTTGCCAAAGTGCTTAAACTTCCTGCTGTAACAGCTTATCTTGTAGCGGGTATTCTCGTCGGCCCTTATCTTCTTGGCTCTTTCGGTTTTAAAGGGTTAGGCTTTATTAATATGGAAGATATTGAATCTTACGGAATTATCTGTGACGTGGCTCTCGGATTTATTGCTTTTTCAATCGGTAATGAGTTCAGATTGTCTCAACTTAAACAAATCGGCAGACAGGCCACTGTTATAGGTATTGCTCAGGCTGTTTTTACAACAGTTGTGGTTGATATTGCTTTAATCGGTCTTCATTTTATAATTCCTGATAAACTTCCGTTGCCGTCAGCTATTATTCTTGGCGCCGTTGCTTCTGCAACAGCTCCGGCAGCGACATTGATGGTTGTTCGCCAATATAAAGCCAAAGGTCCCGTTACCGACATTCTTTTGCCTATAGTTGCTCTTGATGATGCTGTGGGTCTTGTGTTGTTTGCTGTGTCATTTGGTGTTGCCAAAGCGCTTATTGTCGGTCATGTTGATATTATTTCAGTTATTCTTGAGCCTGTTCTTGAAGTAGTTCTTTCAGTTGCTCTTGGCGCTGTGATGGGCTTTTTGTTCAGCTTTTTTGAAAGATTTTTCCATTCACGCTCAAAGAGACTTGCTATGTCGGTTACTTTTGTGTTGCTGACAGTTGCTCTTTCAATGCTTGAGTTTGAAATCGGCGGTGTGCATGTTGCCTTTTCATCGCTTCTTGTGTGTATGATGCTTGGTACTGTTTTTTGTAATGTGTGCGACTTTTCTGAAGAACTTATGGACAGAATCGATCGTTGGACAGCTCCGTTATTTGTTCTTTTCTTTGTTATCAGCGGTGCTGAACTCGAGCTTTCTATCTTTAAAGACGGAATCATTGTTCTCATTGGTGTAGTTTATATTGTTTTTCGTTGTATCGGAAAATATTTTGGTGCTTCATCAAGCTCAAAAATTGTGAAATGCGACCCCAATATTGTCAAATATCTCGGTATCACTTTGTTCCCTCAGGCAGGTGTAGCTCTTGGTATGGCAATCAAAGCCCAGACTATAGGTGAAGAGGGAACTGTTGTAGCAAATATTGTATTGTTTTCAGTTCTTGTTTATGAGCTTGTTGGTCCGTATCTTACTAAAATTTCTCTCACTAAAGCCGGTGAAATTCAGCCGGAAGGTGCAATCAGCGCAAGAGGCGAGGGCGCAAAAAAATCATAAAAATCAAGCAGTGTTGATTATTTTCAACACTGCTTTTAACATTTATTGGTTTTTATTTTTTTTATAATATATTACAACAGATATAATAAAAACGATAATACAAACGCAAGAGCCTGATATTAAAAATACAGGTAAAATATCAAAAGTCTGAGCTATGTAATCTCTGTTGGGTCTAAAGCTTACGGTGAGTGTGCTGTCGTCAAATTTAATGCTTTTCTGAAGTTCACCCATAGGGGAATCTTCACTATATACATTTTTATCTTTAAACTCCTGTGCTTCTTTGTGTGAATCAAATTCAAACTCTTTGTCATCTGTCTGAACTGCAACTGCTGATAATTCATAGCTGTTTTTACCTTGGTTAAAAACATAATTCAACTCTTGCAGATATAAAACATATTTACCTGTGTCTTCGTTATATTCTTCATCCAGCAGGTAATAAAGACAACGGTAGTCTGTAACATAATCTTTTAATTTATAATATTCGCTTTCAGCTTTTTGAATATCGGCGTATTGATAACCTACTGCGTCAGCGAAGCAGAATGTACACGGAAATGCAGAGTCTAATGCAGCCGAAACAAATGGCGCTGCAATTGATGTGATAATTATAACCGCAATAATAATTGATGTTACTTTAATATGCTTTTTTCGATGTTGTTTTTGTTCGGGGGATAATTCAGACTCGGTGATTTTAAATTTTTTGTGTAAAACCGAGCGGATTTTATAAGCGACAAGTCCACCTGCAACAGCTGTGGCAGGTAATGCCGCAAACAACATTGATGGGCCGTCAAAAATTATATTAAGCAAAAGCCCGAGTAATGAAACTGATGCCAGAAATGAAACTATAGTAACATATTTAATCGTCTTTTTAGTTGTTGTTTCAACAGCCTGAGTATCAACAATATCTTCATAATAAAGAGCAGATGTATAGTTGTTAAACGAAATCAAAGAGACGGTGATTGAAGAAGCTATCAGAAGCAGAATAATCACATAGCCTACCCATAAAACATTATAGCCATATACAATATCGTTGATTGTGTATGCCAATACAAGTGATACAACACCGAGAACAATTGAAATAATTGAACTGTTTGTCAGCTTTACTGATGCTTTTTCTATAAGATATTTCATCCGTTCTTCGCTTTTGGCTTTTTTATTTTCAGTGACTGATATACCTGCTGATTTTTCACCGCGAAGAATTTCATCAACCGTTACAGAATAAAGCTCAGCAATAGCAGGGAGCATCATAATTTCAGGGTAACCCTCGTCACGTTCCCACTTGCTGACGGTTTTGTTAGATATATTCAACTTGTCAGCAACCTCTTGCTGTGTCATTCCGTTAGCTTTTCTTAAAGCTGCGAGAAAAGCACCCATAGTTTTTCTTTCCATATTGAAACCTCCTTTACAGTTATATTCTGCCTCAGGTAGAGTGAATTTTCAACTCACGGTCAGTAGATTTTGTCCACGAACCGTAGATTATTCTCTTTATTCTGAATTATATCCCTTTGCCCGGTTAAAATCAATTACCGACACCAATTCTTTAACAAAAATCTTCACTTATTTTTGTCAAAAATGTGTATATTAAATTTTACTTCTGATATGGTAAAATTAACTATCAATATTAAAGAGGTGTTTATATGAAAAAGGTTTTATCCGTTCTTCTCGCTGTTGTGCTTCTTGCTGTGGCTGTTATGCCCTCATTTGCAACAAGCGACAAATGCAACTGCGGAGATACCCCCATTATTTATGTTGCTGCTCTGGGCAGCGGCACTCTTACCCTTGACGAGGGAACAGAAAATGAGCGTATTCTTTTCCGTCCTGAAATCGCTGAGATTCTTCCCGACCTTCTGCCTATAGTTCCTGCTGCCGCAAAGCTTATTGCCGACAAGAACTATGACGCTTTCGGTGACGTGCTTATCGATTGTGTAAATGCTGTTTTTGGTGAACTTGCTCTTGACGAAAACGGTAACTCAAGCGATCGCGTTTCTTGTGAAGAGTTTCATCCTGATTCAGCTGACCACGGCATAGGTTACAGCTATTACTTTGGTTATGATTTCAGACTTGACCCTGTTGAGAATGCAAAACTTCTTCATCAGTACATCCAGGAAGTAAAGGAAATCACAAAGCATGACACAGTTCGATTCCGTGCTTCAAGTATGGGTGGCGTTGTTACAATGTCTTACATCCGTCTTTACGGAACAGCTGATATCGAAACAATCATTTTCCAGTGTTGCCCCCTTCAGGGAACTGCTGTTGCAGGTGAACTTTATAACGGTCTTGTTGAAATCAACAAGGATGCTCTCAAGGGCTATGCTTCTCAGGCTCTTCCTGAGCTTGGCAGCGACTTCCTTTCAGGCATTCTCTACGGTTTGATTGAGGCTCTTGATATGGCAGGTGTGTGGGATTCACTTCTTGTAATCGCAGATGACCTTATTCTTAATCTTAAAGACAGAGTTTTTAATGAGTGCCTTATTCCCATTTTCGGCACTTTACCCGGTATCTGGAGCTTTGTTCCTGATGAATATTACGAGTCAGGCAAAGAGTTTATGCAGCTTGACCCTGTAACACATGCAGGTCTTATCGAAAAGCTCGACTTCTATCATTATGAAGTTCAGTCAAAGTGTGCTGAGCTTGTAGCTCAGGCTAAGGCAAGCGGTACAACAATGTATAACGTTCTCGGTTATGATATGCAGAGAACTCCTCTTGTAACAGCTTACAGAGAAACATCTGACGGTACTGTTGACGCTAAATATGCTTCAATGGGTGCAACTTGCGCTCTTCTTGGCGAAACTCTTCCCGAAGATTATGTTCAGGCAAAATATCCTGAAAAGAACTTTATGTCACCTGACAGAATGATTGATGCTTCAACCTGCGTTATGCCTGAAAATACCTGGTTTATCAAGGATATGCTTCATTCCACAACCCATGACGGTCATGGCGTTCTTTATGATATTATGTTTGAGAGCGAAAAACAGCTTACTGTTTTTGATATGGAAGAGTATCCTCAGTTCCTTCAGAATGATGTTGAAAATCAGACATTCCATCCTGTTGTAGCTGAAACTGATGACAGCGTTAAAGGTGCATTTGATGATCTTATGAACAATTTCACATTTACAAGACTTGTTGTTCTTGTTTTTAAAGTGATTTATTCAATTCTCGGTGTATAATTTAATATTAAAAATCCTGATATCCTTGTGATATCGGGATTTTTTTTGCAAAAATATCTGTACATTTTCAGATAAAAGATATATAATACCAACAGTTTAGTGAAAGGGAATGATTCAATGAACATAATCGTTGCGGGTGACGGTAAGGTAGGTAAGGCTCTTGTCAGGCTTCTTTCTGATGAGGGTCACGATATTGTGATGATTGACACCAACCGTGATGTTATGGAAGATAATCTTCAGCAATATGATGTTATGACGGTTGTGGGCAATTCCGCAGCTATGGAAACCCTGAAACAGGCAAATGTTGAGCAGTCAGATGTTTTTGTTGCAGCCACAAGTGCAGATGAAATCAATATTTTAAGCTGTCTCACAGCTCGTAAACTTAATCCTTTTATTCATACAATTGCCCGTGTGCGTAATCCCGAATACACAGGTCAACTTTATGATATGAGAGGGGACTTAGGCCTTTCAATGATCATTAATCCTGAAAGAGATGGTGCTCAGGAAACTTTGCGTCTTCTGCAACTTCCCGGTGTTCTTAAAAGAGAAACATTTGCAAAAGGCCGTGTTGAAGTTGTCGAGATCAGAATTCCTGAAAAAAGCATTCTTGACGGTGTAAGCATCAATAATCTCACTCATGCTCTCAAGGGCAGAAAAATCCTTGTATGTGTTGTTGCTCGTAATGGCAAGGCTTTTATTCCCACCAGAGACACAATGCTTAAAGCCGGTGATCACATTTTTGTAACCGCTCCTGTTGCAATTCTTTCTTATCTTCTCAAAAAGCTTGATGTTACTCAGAAAAAAATTCGCCATGTTATGATTATCGGCGGTGGCAGGGTAAGCTATTATCTCACAAATGCTCTCGTTGATGCAGGTATTAAAGTTAAAATAATTGAAAAAGATTACGCCCGTTGTGAGCACCTTGCAGAAATTCTTCCTGACGGAGTTGCTATTATCCATGGTGACGGAACAACTCAGGAGGTGCTTGACAGCGAGGGTATTGACGAAATTGACGCTCTTGTTACTCTCACAGGTGTTGACGAACAGAATGTTATCGCTTCGATGTACGGTAACTCACAGGGCGTACCCCATATTGTTACTAAAATCAATCGTATCGAAATGGCAGGTATGATTGAAAATCTCCCTATTGGTAGTATGATTACTCCCAAAGAGTTGTGTAGTGCTAATGTTGTGCAGTATGTTCGTGCAATGCAGAATCAGGCCGGTGCAGCTGTTACAATTCACAAAATCGCCAACGGCAGAGCAGAGACTCTTGAATTTGTAATCAATGAATGTTCCCGTTATATTGATGAGCCTCTTAAAAAAATCAGGCTCAAAAAGAATATTCTTATTTCCTGTATAACTCACAGAGGCAAAACCATTATTCCCGATGGTAACTCATCTTTTGACATTGGTGACACTGTTATTGTGGTAACCAATCGTGAAGAGCCTATTTTACAGTTTAATGATATTTTTGCATGAGTCGGGGAACCGACCTGAAGGTGTTAGTATATGAATATTAAATATGTTTGCCGAATAACATCATACACGCTTTTTATTTTGGCAATTTTTATGCTTACCCCGGCAGGTATAGCATTTTATGATGGTGAAATGAGAAATACGCAAGTATATCTCAGCGTTATCGGTGTCGAAGCTTTACTTGGTCTGATTTTATTTATATTAAGCCGTAATTATAAACCCACACTTTATGCGCAAGAGGGTATTGCTGCCACAAGTATATCATGGATTCTGATTTCGGTTATTGGTGCAGTACCTTTTGTTCTTACAGGTGAAATACCGCACTTTATTGATGCGTTGTTTGAGTTCGTGTCAAGTTTTACAACTACCGGTGCATCAATTCTTTCTGATGTTGAAGCTCTTTCAAGATGCAGCCTATATTGGCGAAGTTTTGGTCATTTTATGGGTGGTATGGGGGTTCTTGTTTTTTTACTTGCTGTTGTGCCACAAGCCAAAAAGAGCCAAGGCTCAGGTATTTTTCTTATGAAAGCCGAAAGCACGGGCCCCAGCGTAAGCAAATTTACTCCTCATCTGAGGCAGACTGCAAAAATTCTTTATGTGTTGTATATTGTGCTTACGATTGCTTGTACAATCTTTTTACTTATGGGTGATATGCCTCTGTTTGATAGCTTGTGCCTTGCATTGGGTACGGCAGGTACAGGTGGTTTTGGACTTGTTAATGATAGTGCTGCAAGCTATTCACCGTACATTCAAAATGTTCTTGCGGTGTTTATGATGCTGTTTGGTGTCAATTTCACAATGTATTATCTTTTGCTTCTCGGTCAATTCAAAGCAGTTTTCAAAAACGAGGAGTTAAGAACGTATCTTGGTATTATTGCTGTGTCTGTTGCTTTCATAACCATTAACATATACAGTATGTATGGTTCTGTTAAAGAATCTGTTCATCACGCCTTTTTTCAGGTAAGTAGTATAATTACTACATCAGGTTTTTCTAGTGTTGACTTTGAGCAATGGCCGGCTTTTTCTAAAGGTATATTATTTATGCTGATGTTTGTGGGCGGATGCGCAGGAAGTACCGGTGGTGGACTTAAGGTGTCCCGATTCTTGATGCTTACAAAAAATATATTCAGAACAATCAAGCAGACACTTCATCCTAAGAGAATTTATATGGTTAAAATGGATGGTCATTCTGTTAAGGAATCAGTTGCTAACAGCGTTGATGGTTATCTTGCAGTTTACTGTGTAATTATTCTTTTCAGCTTTGCGATAGTTTCGCTTGATAACTATTCTCTGGGCACAAACTTTTCTGCAGTAGTGGCTTGCTTCAACAATATTGGTCCCGGCTTCGAGCTTGTTGGTGCGACGAGCAACTACGGTCATTACAGCGACCTTTCTAAAATTGTTTTAATAATTGATATGCTTCTTGGCAGACTTGAGATTTTCCCCCTTCTTGCATTGTTCAGCCCCGACCTCTGGAGCAGAAAAAGATAAAAATTCAGACCGTTATATGCTTTTGCATATAACGGTCTGTTTAAGTTTATTCAGCTGAGTTTTGTAAACATATCAAGAATTCTCTTAACACAAAGTTCAAGGTCTGCTCTTGTGATATCACCTTTTTCAAGACCTGCCTTAAGGTCCTCAGGGTATCCGCAATGCATCTTCATGTCATTACCTGCTCTGACTTCTTTGACGGGGTCATTTTTTACACCCCAGTCAGTTGTTACCATGCCCTTGAATCCCCATTCATCACGAAGAATACAGGTCAGAAGCTCATAGCTTTCAGAGGTATGCTGACCGTTGATAAGGTTATATGATGACATAACTGTCCACGGGTCACCCTCTTTAACACAGATTTCAAAGCCCTTGAGATAAATCTCACGGAGCGCTCTTTCAGAAAGTCGTGAATCACTTGCAAATCTGTTGGCTTCTTTATTGTTACAGGCAAAATGCTTCATTGAAACGGCAACTTTCTTTGACTGAATACCTCTTGTTGCTGCTGCAGCGCATTTACCGGCAACCAACGGATCTTCTGAATAATATTCAAAGTTTCTGCCGCAAAGTGGATCTCTGTGAATATTAAGAGCAGGGGTGAGCCATACACCGAGATTGTTTTCTCTCACTTCTGCGCCGCCGGCAGCACCGACTTCATAAATGAGCTCAGGGTTCCATGTACAAGCAAGAAGTGTTGCGCAGGGCCACGCTGTGGTGGGGATACCTGTGCAAGGCTCAAGGCGAAGACCTGCAGGGCCGTCAGCTGTAGGAACAGCAGGAACATTAAGACGGGGGAGACCACCGAAACAGCCTGTGTTAGCAACGCCTGTGGGTCCGTGACCGCCGACAAAGTCCATAAGCTCATCCATGGTGAACTGAGCTACAAATTCATCCATTGTGATGCTTTCACCAACAAGGTCAAAGTTAACCTCTTTTTCGGGCTTCACAGCGCCTGAGGGCTCGTTTGAGCCGTAGTAATAGCTTTCTTCACCTGTGGGAAGCTCTTCATAGCTGCCGTCAGCAAGAAGGCGCTTTTTAAGCTTGAAGGGTTTACAACGGCTGTTAAGCTGAAGAGTAACAGTGTCTTCTTTAACTTCATATTCAAAAGTGAGTTTTTCAGCGCTTCTTACATCTGTTCCGAGATAAAATTCATAATTGCCTTTTTCAAGCACATAAGCTGATTTTGCTACTTTACCCAGGTCGTCAAAACTTGCCATATCGTTCACATCAAATGTGAGGGCAACTGTTTCACTTTCACCGGGGGCAAGGAGGGAAGTCTTTTTATATGCGGCAAGTTCTCTTGCCGGTTTACCGAGTTTGCCCTGTGGTGCGCTGTAATAAAGCTGAACAACTTC
>JAZRME010000088.1:0-10211 GCA_045647325.1 Acutalibacteraceae bacterium
GTTACAGTTGCTTCAACTTATGACCTTGTTGCTATGATTGAAGCAGGTGCTAACGAAGTTTCAAATGACGATATGTATGACGGCATTATGTATGCCCATAAAGTAAATCAGGAAGTTGTTGAATTCATCAGAGGTATTCAGGCTGAGGTTGGTAAGGCAAAGATCGACTTCCCCTCAAACGATCCTGCTCCCGAGATGTTTGACGCAATCAAAGATTTTGCTATTGAAGATGTTAAGGTTGCTCTTGACACAGATGATAAGCGTATCCGTGACGAAAGACTTCGTCCTATTTACGACGCTGTTCACGAAAAGTTTGATGAGGTTTATCCTGAAGAAATCGCTAAGATTCACGACTGTATGTATAAACTTCAGAAATATATCGTAAGACGTTGGCTCCTTGACGAAGGTAAGCGTGTTGACGGCAGAGGTATTGATGAGATCCGTCCTCTTAACGCAGAGGTTGACCTTATCAGCCGTGCTCATGGTTCAGGTATGTTTACCCGTGGTCAGACTCAGGTTCTTACAGTTACAACTCTCGGACCTATGAGCGATGTTCAGCTTCTTGACGGTATCGATAACGAAACCACAAAGAGATATATGCATCACTATAATTTCCCTGCATATTCAGTTGGTGAAACAAAGCCCAGCAGAGGCCCCGGCCGTCGTGAAATCGGTCATGGTGCTCTTGCAGAGCGTTCACTTGTTCCTGTTCTTCCTTCAGTTGAAGAGTTCCCTTACTGTATCCGTCTTGTTTCAGAAGTTCTTTCTTCAAACGGTTCAACATCTCAGGGTTCAGTTTGTGGTTCAACTCTTTCACTTATGGCTGCAGGTGTTCCCATTAAAGCTCCCGTTGCAGGTATTTCTTGCGGTCTTGTTACTGAAGGCGACCGTTTTATGACAATGGTTGACATTCAGGGCGTTGAAGACTTCTTTGGCGATATGGACTTCAAAGTTGCCGGTACAAAGAAGGGTATCACATCAATTCAGATGGACCTTAAAGTTCATGGCCTTACTCCTGCTATCATCCGTGAGGCTCTTGATAAGACATATAAAGCTCGTTGCTATATCCTTGACGAGGTTATGCTTCCTGTAATTGCTGAGCCTCGTAAAGAGCTTTCAAAATATGCACCTAAGATGGTTACAACCAAGATTGACCCCGCAAAGATCGGTGATGTTATCGGTAAGCAGGGCAAGGTTATTCAGAAGATTTGCGAAGAATGCAACTGTAAGGTTGATGTTCAGGAAGATGGTAACATCTTTGTCAGCGCAATCAATCTTGAAGACGCTCAGCGTGCATTGTTTATCATTGACACAATCGCAAAAGATCCTGAGGTTGGTGCAATCTATAAGGGTGTCGTTACAAGACTTATGGACTTCGGCGCATTTGTTGAAATCGCTCCCGGTAAAGAGGGTCTTGTTCACATCAGCCACCTCGATGTTAAGAGAACAGAAAAGGTTGAAGATGTTGTAACAGTAGGCGATGAGGTTATGGTTAAGATTCTCGGCATCGATGAGAAAGAAAGACTCAACCTTTCTCGCAGAGAGGCTCTTATCGAGGTTGAAGGTCTTGTTCCCGAAAACGAAATTTCTGACGCTCCCAGACGCCCTGCAGGTAACAGAGGCCGTGGCGGTCGCAGAGATAATCGCAGAGAAAAAAGAGACTAATTAAATTTAAGGGCGTTGGTTTCAACGCCCTTGATTTTTGAGGTAAGTTATGAAAAAAGTTGCTACTAATTGTGAAGAATGTGCAAATTACATCTATGATGATGAGTCAGAGTGCTATTGCTGTGACGTTAATCTTGATGAAGACGAAATGATGAAGTTTATATCAGGAACATTTTACAGCTGCCCGTATTATAATCATTACGATGAATATAAAATTGTAAAAAAACAAAATTAGGTTGCAAAAAATACTCCGATACTGTATAATGATTTAAAATACAGTGTCGGAGCTTTTTTATGAAAGATTTAATTATAATCGGCGCAGGTGGTTTTGGTCGCGAGGTTTCATGGCTTGTTGAGAGAATCAATGCTGTTTCATCTCAATGGAATTTATTGGGATTTTTAGATGATAACAATCTCAATCAATCGAAAAATATCGATAACTATAATGTTATAGGCAAAATCAGCGATATTTCTGATTACCCTGATGCCTATGTTGTTTGTTGCGTGGCTAATACAGCTGTGCGCAAAGACTTGGTTCAGCGTGTTTCATCAAACCGTTTTGCTACTCTCGTTGACCCGTCAGCGATTATTTCACCAACAGTTGAAATAGGTGAAGGTAGCGTCATTTGCGCAGGTACTGTGATAACAGTTGATGTGAAAATCGGTTGTCACAATATTGTAGATATTAACAGCACAGTGGGTCATGATACCGTTCTTGAAGATTTTGTCACTCTTTATCCTTCTGTAAATGTTTCAGGTAATGTGCTTGTCAAAGCCGGTGTTGAACTTGGCACAGGTACTCAGGTTATTCAGGGGCTTACAGTTGGTGAAAACTCAATTATCGGTGCAGGGGCTGTAGTTATCCGTGATTTGCCGGGTAATTGCACAGCTGTCGGTGTACCGGCAAAGGTGATTAAAATAAATGAAAAAAGTTGTTAGTTTCAAAAAGCGGGTTGCTGTGATTACGGTAGCTGCGCTTTTTTTGATTTTGTCAATTATTGCTTTTTGGCGGGGTATAGTTGTGAGAGAATATCAATATCCCAGCTTTCTTGTGAGCGAAAATATCAAAATTGCCGTGATAACTGATTTGCACAGCACTGTGTTCGGAGATAAGCAGCAAAAACTGATTGAAAAAATTCACCAACAAAACCCTGATCTGATTCTTTTGTCAGGTGATATTGCTGATGATGTTGTTCCTCATGAAGGCACCGAATTGCTTCTGGCAGCTATAGGAAGGAATTATCCTTGTTATTATGTTACGGGTAACCATGAATTCTGGACAAATGATATTGATTCAGTTGAAAAGATGATAGCTTCTTATGGTGTTACTGTTTTGAAGGGTGAAGTTGTTGCTGTTAAAGTTAAATCACAGACACTGATTATCGGCGGAGTTGATGACCCTGCAGGTTTGTATAATGATGACGAATTATATCTGCCCAAAGGTGAGGCTCCCCAACGCTGGAAAGAACAGTTCGACTTCGTTTGCAGTCAGAATAGCGGTGAGAATTTTTCTGTTTTACTGTCACACCGACCTGAACTTACGGAGCTTTATTCACAAAGTGGTTTTAATCTTGTGGTTTCAGGTCATGCTCATGGCGGTCAGGTGATTATTCCTTTTTTGATAAACGGGTTATATGCACCTCATCAGGGTCTGTTTCCTGAATACGCAGGTGGTTTTTATGACCTTGGTGAAACCGATATGATAGTCAGCCGTGGTCTTTGTGTTGACGAAAAGCCGAGGGTTTTTAATCCTCCTGAAATTGTAATAGTAAATATTGAGCCAAAATAAAGGAGCAGAATTATTTCTGCTCCTTAAAAAATTCGTCTATATAGTTTTCGATATCTGCCCTCGTTGCTCTTAAAGCGCCGGGGGTTTCCATTTTAAGTGAAACAGTTGCTGTTGCAACAAGAAGTGAATCGGCAATATTGTTATGACATCTCTCGTTTATATATGCTGCAAAGGTGGTGTCGCCTCTGCCCGTTCTTCCGCTAAGGTTTCTTGATTTAATCGGGCATGTATAAAAATCGTTACCGTCATAAATCAACACCTCAGTGTTATGAGTTATCATAATCTCCTTTGCGCCCCAGTCAAAAAGCATTTTTGCAGCTTCTTTTCTGTCAGACAGACCTGTAAGAATTTCAGCCTCGGCAGCATCTGTTTTAAGATAATCAACATAAGGTAAAATTTCTTTTTTATCTGCCCAATCTTCAAAAAACAAAGTGTCGTCTTCGTCATTTCTGTGACGCAAAAAGCCCTGAACATCAACAGCTGTTTTGCCTTTTTTGCTGAGCTCTTTTATCATTTCACCGTCGAAGTCGCCGTAAATAAGCCCTGCAAAGTGGTATATATCAGCTGAAATATTATCAGGAATGTCATCAGCTGTTATCTTATCACCTCTTGAAAAGCACATACAGTTGCGTTTTTCTTTGTCAGGGGTGAAATATTTATTATACATATATGTGGTCTGCTCTGAAGGCAGAACAACGATGTTTTCTTTCGGCAGCGTAAATGAATTAAGAAGCTCAGCGTCTTTGTCTGCGATTTTTGTTAAAACGCCTACATTGTGACCAAGGGCATAAGCTGAAGCTGATGAATAAACAACAGCTCCACCGGGAATTTTAGCCTCATTATCAAGGTGGTCGATGTTTGTGTCGAGAGTGATGTGGCCGATCATAAGTGTCTGAAAATTCATACTAAAAGCCCCTTTCTGAAATCGTCTCTCAACGAGTCAATGATGTTATCTTTAAAAAGGTTTAATAAGAGAATTTCGTGAGATTTTGAATAATCCTCTGTCATAAAATCTCCTGCAACGATATTCATTTTTTTAAGCTTTTCGGGGTCAGCTGCAATACTTCTCATCATAGATTTGAATTGAATACGCAGAGTCTTGTCCAATTTTCTTGGTGTTTTAAAGCCGATGTCAGTGCCGAGATTAGGTGTTTGCTGAGTTTGAAACCAAAACAGACCGTCATAGTCCTTATCAAAATATTTTTTGATAGAGTGAATAAATCTTCTCGGCAAAAATCCGTGAGTTCTCGGATCCCAGGGTGCATCAATCGGGCAATTTACAGAGTATTTATATGCCTCTTCATAATTTATAAGAATATATCTTTTTCCGGCTTTGCGGATATCACCCATTGTTACATCAGAAATGTGTTCAAAATCTGTGAGCGCATATTTTGACGGTTGGATATACTCTTCAAGCAATTCATCAACTTTTTTAGGGTCAACATGATATTTAAGTGTGAACGGACCTACGGGTTGAGGATAATATTCACGAAGGTCAATGATTAAAAATTCACTTTCGTTTTCTTCAATAATTTTTTTGAATTGCTTAAGGCTGTCTTCAAAAGGTTCACCTTTCATAATGCCGTGGCATTGAACAACTTTTCCTTTTTTAGTGTCAAGGCGCATACAATAATAGCGCACACCGTATTTGAATTGCTCATAAAGGTTGCCGTCCTGACAGCAGGCGGTGGGGTTCATACCGTAACTGCCTGTGTTGTGAGAGCCGGGTATAACTACATCTCGCAATTTAACATCGTCTTTGATATAAGACATCCAATTAGAATAAATCATAATATCCACCTCAATTATTGATATTGTAACAAACTCTTATTTTATCAATGATAACCTTTTTGATGCATTCAATCGCTTCAGGCATATATACTTTAGGGTCAAATGCTTCGGGATTTTTTGAAAAAGCAGATTTGATACCTGAAGTGTAAGCCTGACGAAGCTCTGTTGCAAAATTGATTTTTGAAATTCCTGCTTTTATGCAGCTACTTAATGTTTTGTCACTTAAGCCGGAAGCACCGTGCAAAACAAGGGGAGTATCAATAGCTGAATGAATTTCTTTAATTCTGTCAATATTGATTTCAGGGGTGCCTTTATAAATTCCGTGAGCTGTACCGACGCCGATAGCGAGTGTGCTGACTTTTGTATTGTTAACAAATTTAACAGCTTCGCTTACTTTTGTATAATTTGCTTCAAGGTCTGTGTCGCCTTCTTCTTTTCCGCCGATTGTACCCAATTCACCTTCGACAGAAACGCCGTATTCTGAAGCGAGGTCAACAACCTCTTTTGTCTTTTTTATATTTTCTTCAAAGGGGAGAGTGCTACCGTCAAACATAACTGAGGTAAAACCGCAACCGATACATGCTCTGGCAATTTCAACACCGTTGCCGTGGTCAAGGTGAAGCGAGTAATCAACAGCGCTGCCCTCCATCAGCGCTGACACCATTGCAGGGTAGGTTGAAACGCCTCCGTAATTTAATGTTTTGGGAATTGTCTGAACAATTACCGGCATTCCTGTTTCTTTCATCACCTGAGTCACAGCTATAGCTGACTCAAGGTTATCAATATTAAACGCAGGAATGGCAAAACCGTTATCTGAAGCTTCTTTCATAAGTTTATATGATGTAACAATTGACATAGTATCTCTCCCAAATTCATCCATATTACATTCTAACTTTGTTTTGTTGTTATGTCAATATTTTGTTTTTTAAACACGCGCCTGACAGATTCTGACAAAAAAGCAGCAACAATAATTTTTATAATGTCAGGGATAATAAAAGGCGCAATACATACTGCTATAATTTCGGCAAAACCTTTGTCACCGTCAAGATAAAAACACTTGTACCATACAAATCCCGAAATATAACAAACAACCTGGCCTGATAACATAGCTGTCATAGTGAATATCTTTTTATCAGGAAAAAGTTTTAATAAAACACCTGTTGTCAGGGTCGCAAAAATGAAGCCGATAATAAATCCACCTGTCGGACTCATTATTGCAGAAACACCACCGTTAAAGCCCGTAAAAACAGGAACACCGATTATTCCCAATAAAACATAAATCAAAACGCTTGTTACACTTCGCCGCGTGCCGATAACGGCAACCGATACAAAAATTGCAAGAGTCTGAAGAGAGAAGGGGATTCCCGTGACGAAGGGAATGCTTATCCATGAGCAGATGCAGATTATAGCAGTGAACGCTGAAATCAATGATATATCAGCGGTCAGCTTTTTATTATTTTTAAGTTTCAATTAAATCTCAACCTTGTAGTATGTTGGTATTATTGTATCATTGATTTTGAAAATTGCAAATAAAACATAATAAATTTTGTTACGATTTTGTTAATTTAATAAATAAATTATTGATTTTAAACGGTGATAGGAATATAATTTACAATGTATATTATCAGTAAAAGAGGCATTTTTATGGAGAAAAAATTAAGCAAGAAAAAAATAATAATGTTGTGTGTAACCGGCGTAGTTATTCTTGCGTTGTTTGTTGTTGCAATAGGATATATTGCCGGTTGGTTTGACAAGGGTTATGATGTTGATGTTGTAACCGTTCAGAATCGTGATATAGTTGCAACATTTGACACTTCAGGCACCGTTTCTTCAAGTGAAGAGGGTGTGTTTAACATCGTTGACGGTGTTATGGTAAAAAGTGTGAATGTCAAGGTCGGCTCGGTTGTCAAAAAAGGCGATGTACTTGCTGAGTTTGATTCAAGCTCTCTCAAATCTGTTTTGGCAGAGAAAAAAGAAGCTCTTGATGAAGCACAGAAAGCGCTTAACGACTATAAACAAGCTTCTGTAACAGCTAAGTCACAGCTCAGCTCATTAGAGAAACAGGTTGCTCAATCAGAGAAGCAGGTTGCCGAGCTTGAAAAAAAGGCGCAACAAGAAAAGAAATCAACTGATGCTCAGACTCAGCAGCAGGTTCAGGAAGCTGAAAAAAATCTTGCTTCTCTTACCAACGACTCTTCTCTTGCAGGTAAAATTATTGACAATATTGTTTCTTCAAGTGAAAGTTTACAGAGCCTTAAAAACACTCTCGATATGATTTCTTCAATGAGCAACAGCTCAGCTGATCTGTCATCTTTATTGGGTGGAATGAGCACAAGCAGCGCTCAATATGAACTTATGCAGGCTCAGATGGAACTTGCAACTCTTAAAATGTCACTTATGACAACTCAGGCTCAGGCTGACGGAAGCCTTGAAACAGTTTATGAATCAATTTATGAGTCAGCATTAAAGGGATATAACGATATAAAAGCAACAATTGACACGCTCAACACCGGCTGGGTTGCTGCTCAGGATGGTGTGGTAAGTGAAATCAATATTACAGCCGGTGAAATCGTAAAAAGCGAAAATCAGAGCGCATCAACAGATTTTGATGTTTCATCTGTTTTGTCAATGGTTACATCAGGCGGTGATGTGTCTTCACTCATCAGCAGCTTTTTCTCAACTGAAAAAGCAGGTATCCGTGTGCAGTATTATCCTCTCGAAGTCAAGTTTATGATTAACAAGGGCGATCTCAGTAATGTTTCAGTAGGCAAAAAAGTTAAAATTGAATCTGAAACAGGCGCTATGCTTGACGGTGAGGTTACATTTGTTGCTGCTGTTGCTTCATCTTCTTCCGGTGTTGATATCAACTCTCTTCTCGGAGGTTCTGCAGGTTCAACAGGCGGTATTGAAACTGTTGTAACTATTGATAATCCCGATAGCGGAATTGTTATTGGTCTTGATGCAGACGTTTCTATTGAAACAGAAAAGAAAAATGATTGTGTAACTATTCCTGTTGAATCAATTACTTATGACGATAAACATGCTTATGTTTTTGTTTATGACCCTGAAGAAAAAATTATAAAACAGACCGTTGTTGAAACAGGCATTCTTGACGGAACTTATTATGAAATTATTTCAGGCGTTGAAAAGGGCGATATTATCGTAAGAACTCCCGTTTCAATAATGGTTGACGGTGATAAGGTTGTTGCTCATAATGTAGATGATAAATAATCGGAGGCTTTACCTTGAGTATATGGGAAAATATTAAAATAGCCGTTTACAGCATCCGTACAAATATGATGCGCTCGTTGCTTACAATGCTCGGCATCATTATCGGTGTTGCTGCTGTTATTGCTATTATAACTGTGGGCAACGGTGGACGAGATTTTATTGTTGATATGTTGAGTGATATGAGCTCAGGCGCAGTCACAATCAACGTCTCAACCGATGCCTCTCAATCAGAAAGAATAAATGCAGAAGATATTGAGGCTCTCAAAGACCTTGATGTTGTCAAATACGCAACACCTATGGATTATAAAATAGGCTCTGCCATTATTGATGATGAGCCGTCAATGTGTATTGCGTTGGCAGGTAATGAAGACCTGGCAAAGGTTATGAATATGACTATGCGCAGAGGCCGCTTTTTCACAGCTGAAGAGTGTGAAAATGTTTCAAATGTCTGTATTATAACTGAAATCACAGCCTATATGGTTTTTGGCGATCTTGACTGCATCGGTGAATACATAAACTACACTCTTAACGAAAAAAGTGTACGGTTGCGTATTATCGGTATCACCAACGCTGACCTTACGGCAAGTTCATCTTCATCAGCCTCAATGACAAATGTAATGAGCTCTGAAGCAATACAAAATAATCCGATGATGTCAATGGGTTCAGCCATGTCGATGGTTATCACTCCTATTACGGTGACTGATGCTCTCAGCGGAACCAATACGTATCTTTCACTTTATGTTATGGCTGCCGATCAGGAGCAGGCAGACACAATCGGTAATGTTGTTAAAAACATTCTTTATGCCCGTCACGGCAATTTTGGTTCAGACACTTATACAGCTATGAATATGGAAAGTCTTACAGAAATGGTTGACAAAATTGTAAACCTGTTTACCACTTTTGTTGCCGGTATCAGCGCTATTGCTCTTCTGGTTGGCGGTATCGGTGTTATGAACATTATGCTGGTTTCTGTTACTGAAAGAACAAGAGAAATCGGTATCAGAAAAGCTCTCGGAGCAAAAACTTCAACCATTCTGTTCCAATTCCTTACAGAGTCTATCATTCTTTGCGTAATAGGTGGTATCGTAGGCCTTATTCTCGGTGTAGGTATGGCGGCTGTTGTTGCTGATATAGCGGGTATTGATATCAGAGTCGAGGTTTCTACTGTTGCTATTGCTGTTGGATTTGCCAGCGCTGTAGGTATATTTTTTGGTATATACCCTGCAAGAAAAGCAGCCAAAATGTTACCTATTGAAGCTTTGAGGAGGGATTAAGATGAGCCTTATAGAAGTTTGTGATGTTTATAAAATCTATAATCCCGGTGAAAATGAAGTAAGAGCCCTTGACGGTGTAAGCCTTAAAATTGAAAAAGGTGAGTTTGTTGCGATTATCGGTCAGTCAGGCTCGGGCAAATCCACTCTTATGAATATGCTCGGTTTGCTTGATGTCAGCACATCAGGTAAGTATTATATGGATGGTATCGATGTTTCAGATATGACCGATGATGAGCTGTCTGCTATAAGAAATGAAAAAATCGGCTTTATTTTTCAGGGCTTCAATCTGATTTCAAGTCTTACAGCGAAGGGTAATGTTGAGCTTCCTTTGGTTTACAGAGGTATTAAAAAAGCTCAGAGAGAGAAGCTTTCAAAAACTGCTCTTGAAATGGTTGGCCTTGAAAACAGAATGGGTCACCGACCGGCGCAGATGTCAGGCGGTCAGCAACAGCGTGTAGCTA
>JAZRME010000089.1:0-5749 GCA_045647325.1 Acutalibacteraceae bacterium
GCATAAGTATGGTTAAGAGGAAGAAAACCGATAGCGTGTCTTCCGTTAAGAGCTCTTGTTGATGATACACAGTTACTTGCAACATTCTGATGAGTGAGCATAACGCCTTTGCTTTTGCCTGTTGTGCCGGAAGTATAAACAATACAGGCGAGATCATCGGGTTGAACTTCAGCTTCAATAAATTCTTTGTTGCCGCTGTCAAAAATTTCGTAACCGATTTTTTTGTAATTTTCAAATTCATCTATAGGGAGATAATGCTTAACCGGCATATCAGGATTGCTTTTGAAGTTTTCAATCATCTTATCAAAATGATGAGAATACACAAGAGCATCACATTCGCAACGGATAAGCTGATCACCTAAATCTTCAGCCGAAAGCTTACAATCCATCGGAACGGTGATGTTACCTCCGACAATAGTTGCGTAATAAGCTACTATCCAATCAAATGAATTTTCGGCAATAATTGCTATCTTGGTTTTATTTTTAAGACCAAGAGAATTGAAATAACATCCTATTCCGCAGGTTTCTCTCCATGTATCATTAAAAGTGCGGATACATTCCTTATGTTGTTTGTTGAGAAAAACATACTGCCGTTTGTCGCCGCCGTTTTTAGTTCCTTCTACGATAATTTCCTTCAGTGTTTTATACTCAGGAACATTCTTATTACCAACATAAAATTTATCCATAATAACCCCCGAATTTATTATTTTTGATGCCATATAAGACATTTTTAGACATTATATCATATTTTGTTCAATATTTATACTGTTTTTAGAAAATATCGACATCTTTTGAAATATGTCGTGCAACATGAACACCACTGGCAGAAGCGTGAGACAGTGAATGTGTTATGCCGCTGCAATCCCCGATAACGAATAAGCCCTTATGATTGGTCTGAAGATTTTCATCAAGGGCAACCTCCATGTTGTAAAACTTGACCTCAACTCCGTAAAGAAGCGTATCATCGTTTGCAGTTCCGGGAGCAATTTTATCAAGGGCATAAATCATTTCGATTATTCCGTCAAGAATTCGTTTTGGGATAACAAGGCTGAGATCGCCCGGTGTTGCTGCAAGAGTAGCTCTTGTAAATGATTCTTTGATTCGGCCGGGAGTACTTCTGTGGCCTGTTATCAAGTCACCGAATCGTTGAACAATCACTCCGCCGCCGAGCATATTGCTGAGTTTGGCTATTGATTCACCATATCCGTTTGAGTCTTTGAACGGCTCTGAAAAGTGTTTTGCAACAAGCAGAGCAAAGTTGGTGTTTTCTGTTTGTTTGTCAGGATCTTCATAGCTATGACCGTTAACGGTTACGATACCGTTAGTATTTTCGTTAACAACACTGCCTTTAGGGTTCATACAAAAAGTACGGACAAGATCACCGTATTTTTCAGTTCTGTAAACAATTTTGCTTTCGTAGAGTTCATCAGTAAGATGTGAAAAAACTTCAGCAGGTAATTCAACCCTTACACCGATATCAACTCGGTTGCTTTTAGTCGGAATATTCAAATCACTGCAGACAGTTTCCATCCATTTACTGCCGCTTCTTCCGGCTGAAATAATGCATTTATTTCCTTTAAATGTTTCATTTTTATCTGTTGTTATTTCATAAATACCATCACATAATGAAACCTTAACAGCAGATGAATTAAAATAAAACTCTACTTTATCTTTAAGGTGATTAAATAAGTTTTCAAGAACAATATAATTTATATCTGTACCAAGATGACGGACAGATGCGTCAAGAAGATGAAGTCCGTTCTGCAAACATTTCTTTTTGATTGCTGTGTTTGCTGTAGAATAAAGTTTTGTTCCTTCACCACCGAATGAAAGATTGATTTTATCTACATATTGCATCAGTTCGAGAGCTTCCTGTTTTCCGATATATTCATAAAGTGTTCCGCCGAATTGGTTAGTTATATTATATTTTCCGTCAGAAAAGGCTCCGGCGCCGCCAAACCCATTCATGATAGAACAAGGTTTACAACCGATACATGTTTTTACTTTTTTACCGTCAATAGGACACTTGCGCTTGTGGAGAGGGTTACCGCTTTCTATTACGGCTATTTTAATTTCGGGGCAAAGTTTTGTAAGTTCGTATGCAGAAAAGATGCCTCCGGGACCGGCTCCGATAATTAAAACATCATAGATCATAATAACAACCCCAATTAGTTTATTTCATAAATTATTTTACACAACAGTTATTGGTTTGTCAAATTCAGATTTTTACAATAAAAGGTCACTTCATTTTTGAGGTGACCTTCTGGTGGACCTGAAGGGGATTGAACCCTCGACCTTTCGGTTGCGAACCGAACGCTCTCCCGGCTGAGCTACAGGCCCGGCTATATTTAAAGTTTAATAAAAATAAAAACTAAAATTGCTATATGTAATATAATTTCAGCGGGTAAACCTAACATAAACTTAATGTGCTTGGTTTTATGTCTGATTTTTTTCATGGTAATAAACATAGCTGTTGCTCCGCCTGAAAGACCTAACAACATAAGAGCAGATTCAGGCACACGCCAATTATGTTTTATCGCAGCTTTTTTGTCTTTTATGGTTACAATGATTGAAATTATGCTGATGATTACAAAATACAAAATCAATAAAAAGATGTACTGTTTCATAGATCCTCCTAATATTATTGAATGGTGATTATATGAGAAAGCTATTGGCTGTGTTTGCAGTTATATTATTACTTTGTTCTTGTGCCGATACTGATTCATCAAAAAAAGAAAGCCAGACTGAAAAAGATGAAACAATCAAAGGTGTATGGTTATATTATCGAGAGCTTTACGATATTTTTAAAAAGTCTGATTCACAGAAAACTTTTGAGTCAGAAATACATAAAATTTTCAAAAACTGTCAGCTCTGGGGTCTGAACTCTGTTTTTGTTCAGGTAAGACCGTTCTGTGATTCAATATATCCGTCAGATATATTTTTGTGGAGTGAATATGTCACAGGCAAACAGGGGGAAGGGGTTGACTACGACCCTTTAAAAATAATCAGTGAAGCTGCTTCAGAATATAATATATCTTTACACGCATGGATAAATCCTTTCAGGATTTCATTTGAAACAGATATTAATAAACTTGATAAAAAACACCCTGTATTCAGGTTTGAACAGATCGACTCAATTTATTTATCTGATAACGGAATATATCTTAATCCGGCGAGTTTTGAAGCGCAGCAACTTGTTTTTGACGGAATACGCGAAATTCTGTCAAAATACGATGTTGACGGAATTCATATTGATGACTATTTTTACCCGACAACAAATGAAGAAATTGACCGTAATCAGCACAAATTATATTGTGATCAGGGTGGAGAACTGACCTTAAATGAATGGAGATTAGAAATAATTAACGCTTTCGTCAGTGAAATGTATATTTTAACAAAATCTATCAATAAAGATATTATTGTTTCTATAAGCCCTGCAGGTAATATCAAAAATAATTATAACTCATTATTTGCCGATGTCAAATTATGGTGTTCAGACCCGGGATATTGTGACATGATCATTCCGCAAATATATTTCGGTTTCAGCCACAGCAGTCTGCCGTTTGATATATGTGCAACTCAATGGTCTGATTTAAAACAGAACCCCAATATTAAGTTAGTTGCCGGAATAGGCGCATATAAAGCGGTTGAAAGTGAAAACGATGAATGGAAAGATCCTGATATTATAAAAGAGCAAACAGATTATTTATCACAAATAAACAGCTATGACGGTTATTGCTTCTTTTCTTACAGCAGTCTCATAAGCTTAAAAAATTCTGTTGAATTGTCTTCTTATGCCGTCAATCAGAATTGAAGCCGGAATCGATATAAAAAACCATCCGACAGAAAACAAAACGCATATCTGACCGTACAGGTTATAAGGAATAGAAGAATAATCCCATACATCTAAATTTAAAAGAATGTTGGTACAGACTCCCACAAGAAACTCTACAGTTGTAATTATAACGCTGCCGAACACACATTTTAACAAAATTCGGCCTTTTCCGATATAACCAAAGAACTTATATAAAATCAAAAAAATTAGACCGCCGGCAATAAACATTGACCAATGGGTGAAACCTCTGAAAGCTATTTCGATTCCACCGTATAAAAAACTGCCTATACCAAATACAATAATTGACTTGATTAACTTTTGCATAATATCACCATAGTTATTTTATGCAAAAAAATCAAAAAAAGCGGCATTCAAGCCGCTTAATTTTCGTCGTTAATGCAATAAATACCGGATGCCAATAAAGCATATTCCTTTTCGCCGACTCTGAAATATTTATAAACCGGTTCGTTAAACACGGCATAATCTTTAACAGCATAGTCTTCAAGGCGGATTGTACGGATTTTATTATTGCCTTCGTTGCATATATAGAGTTTGTTATCAACTTTTGTTATAGAAACAGGTCTGTCAAAAGCGGTTGATGAACCGCCGCCTATTCTCAATAAAACTCTTTTTTCAACAGGAGAGTATCTGATGATTGCATTCTTTTCGGGAATTGCGCTCCAGAAACAGTTGCCGTCAAGAGCAATATCTTTTGGTGCAGCTTCCTGATAAATCAGCTCACCTGACCAGAACAAAGCGCCTTCATCATCAAAAAAAGAAATCTCACCGTTGGAATAAAGTGTAACAACACCATTTGTTTTAAAAACAGCAGCATTACATGTTATGTAATCACCAAGAGTTGAAGCGATGTTTCTGTATTTTGGCCCGAATTTACACTCAAGATAAGTATGAATCTTAATCGGAAGAATACGGGCTCCTTCCTGGTCATATACAAAAGTGGCAACAGTGGCTTCACCTGTAGGCAAAACCTCTTTTGTTGCTAATATAAATCCGATTTCAATTGGTAATATATCTAAAATGTCCGCAGACAGAATTTTAGTCATAAAATATTGTTCCTTTCAAAATATAGACCCCCACCGAGCCGGTTGCTGCCGATAGTAACCTGCGGTTAAAAGCAGGTGGGTTGCCTCCCGAGACATTTGTGCTCCCAACGTCCGGTAAAAACCGGGAGGTCTGCATCCCTGAAACGGAGAAAGGCTCCCGTAAGATAAAATTGTAGGGTTAATATAGACAGCAGTTATCGAACTGAGCAGGGAAATATTATTCTTCCTCAAAGAAAAGGTCTTTTAATCTGTCTTCAAAAATCTCTCCGACTTCATTAAAAAGCTTTTCGTCCTCAATGGGGGCAAGAAAAGTTTCACCGTCTTCTTCTTCGACTTTTAAAATTATTATTTCACCGTCATCATCAATTATGTCATCGGCCTCATCAAAAACAGGGAGTAAAGCGACAAAACGGCCGTTGTCAGTTTCAATACGATCAAGCTCTTCAAAAATATGTTCAACACCGTCTTCATCAATTACGCTGACAATATCAGGGTTAAATTCTTCAGACATTATAAATCCTCCTAAATAAAAATTCTTAATATATTTTAACTGTATTTTGATGATTAGTCAAGATGAAAATTTATATATAAATCATTTTTCTTAAACTGATATTATAGTTGACTTTGATAAAAATTCATAGTATAACTTAACTAGTAATTTAGCTGAATTACAGGAGGTTATGATTATGAAGAAAACAATGATTAAAAACTTTTTTCATTTGGTTTAGCTTTAGTAATGATATCAGGCATACTTTCCATTTTTGCAAACGCAACAGAGAAAGTGGTTGAAAACGAAAATTCTGTAAGTCTTATTGCCTCTGATATTGTCAGAGTAGCTGAATCCGTTGAC
>JAZRME010000090.1:0-8718 GCA_045647325.1 Acutalibacteraceae bacterium
ATCCGACTTCAAAATGGCATGTCATCCTCAGGGTGGCAGAGGTGCTTACACTTTTTGTATGTGCCCCGGAGGTACGGTTGTTGCTGCAGCAAGTGAAGAAAAGAGTGTTGTTGTCAACGGAATGAGCTATCACGCCCGTGACGGACGAAACTCAAACTGCGCTGTGCTTGTCGGCGTTGAGCCTGAAGATTTTGGCAACGAGCACCCGTTGGCAGGTTTTGACCTGCAACAAAAAATTGAGCAGACAGCCTTTATCAAAGGCGGTGAAAACTATTCAGCCCCGGCTCAGCTTGTAGGCGACTTTCTTAAAAATCAGAAATCTGTCGCTCTTGGCAACATTGAGCCTACTTGCCCCACCGGTGTCACACTCGGTGACATCAGAGAGGTTCTGCCCAAAAAGGTAACTGATATTATGTCAGACGCTCTGGTTAAAATGGGCACAATGCTCAAAGGTTTTGATATGCCTGATGCTGTTCTTACAGCGCCTGAAACCCGATCATCATCCCCTGTAAGAATTAACCGTGATGAATATTATCAGAGCGTCAGCCTCAGAGGGCTTTACCCCTGTGGCGAAGGCGCAGGTTATGCAGGAGGAATTGTCTCATCAGCTGTTGACGGTATGCGTTGCGCAAACGCAGTTCTCAGCGGTGAATATTTAAACTGGTACACAACCAATAAGGACTGATTTTTATGTTACTTACAACAAGCACAAGTCGTATGGGCTCACTTTTTGGTGATTTAAAAGCCATAGAGTTAATCAAAAAAGCAGGGTTTGATGCTATTGATGCTGACCTTGATTATTGGGACGATGCCGGATATTATCAAGGCGATTATATCGCACGGGCCAAAGAAATGAGAAAAAAAGCTGATGAGCTTGAGATTCCCTTTGTTCAGGCTCACGCCCCTTTTAATCTTTCTATGGAAAACGGAGAAGAAGCCAATTATCAGAACACCTTTGATGTTACTGTTAAAGCTATTGAATGTTGTGAAATTCTCGGTGTTGAAATTCTGATTGTTCATCCGTTGCAATTCAGAGAATATTACCCTAACAAAGAGTTTTTTAAAGAGCTCAACAAAAAATTTTATACTTCACTTCTTCCTTATTGTGAAAAGCACGGAGTAAAAATCGCTTGTGAAAATATGTGGCGCCATGACCCTCACAACGGTCATATTATTGACAGCGTCTGCTCTGACCCTGAAGAATTCAATGATTACATTGATATGGTAAACAGTGATTATCTTGTCGGCTGCCTTGATCTCGGTCATTGCGGTCTTACAAACAGAGATGCGGCTTACTGTATCCGAAAAATGGGCGGCGAAAGAATCAGAGCGCTTCATATTCACGATAATGATTTTGTTCACGATTTTCACACTATGCCTATGATGGGCAAAATGGATTGGGATTCAATCACAAAAGCTCTTGCCGATATAAATTACAGCGGCAACTTCACTCTTGAAGCTGACGGTTTTCTGAAAGGATTCGGTGCAGACGAAGGATTGATTCTTGACGGATTAAAACTCAAGGCTGCCGTCAGCCGAAAATTGATGAAAGATATTGAAAATTATAAAAACAATCTGTAAATGAGGTGATTTGTCTGGAACTTTCCTCAAAAGATACCAAAATGATTCAGGCCGTGTCTGTGTTGGCGATGGTTTGGCTTCATCTTTTCTGCACAATGGATTTTTCAGGTTTGTTTCAACCTCTGATATTTATCAAAGACATTCCTTTAACGTTTTACCTTGCCCAATTGTCTGATTTTTGTGTTATGGGGTTCGCTTTTTGCAGCGGTTACGCTCACATGATCAAAATAAATCAGAAGGGTTATTACAAAAACAGGTTGCTGAAATGGTTTTATCTTCTTATTAATTTCTGGATAATTCTCATAGCCATTTCTGTTGTGGGATTGATAGCCGACAAAGACGGTTCTATCCCCGGCTCATTACAGACTTTTATCGGCAATTTCTTTTTGTACCGATACACATATAACGGCGCCTGGTGGTATATGCTGACATATTCATTCATTGTCATTATATCGCCTCTGATTTTAAAAGCGGTTAAAAAAATCAATCCGTTTATCGTTTTGATTATATCCTTTGGAATTTATTTCAGCGCTTATTATGTTCGGTTTAAGGTTGATTCAGGTAATTGGTTTGTTTTGCAATACGGCACATTTGGTATGACACTGTTTGAATATATTGTCGGCGCAGTTTTTTATCAGCACAGAATTTTTTCAAAGTTAGGAAAAATCAAAGTCTTTCTTGATAAAAAAAGCCGTGCTATTATGCCGATTGCGTCAGCGTTGGTTTTTTGCGCTATGTTGTTTGCCCACACATTGATTGTGCCCAGCTTTTTTGTTGCTCCTTTTACCGGTTGCGTTTTAATCATTTTGTTTAAGCTCAACCAAAAACCAGTAATAGTTGAAAACGCTCTTCTTTTTGTGGGCAGACATTCAACAAACATCTGGCTGATACATATGTTTTTTTACATAGATCCTTTTGCAAACCTTGTGTATGCTGCAAAATATCCCGTTCTGATTTTTGCATTTATGATCGCTGTTTGTATCATTGTTTCAACAATCATTAACCTTTTACACAAAAACATCGTTAAGTTAATCGATCAAAAAATCAATTACCGTTTTCAGCTGAAAGCTGATAAAAATATTAAAGCTCAATAATAGCAAAACCCGATGGAGCAATCCATCGGGTTAATTTTATGCTTTTTTAGGGGCAAACAGTTTTTTGTCAACTATAGCTGTAAATCTGTCAAACAGCTCTGACATAACAACTGTCAACGCAAGTGATAAGGCAAAATACAAATACGGATTTGATGCAATAACATCAAAATCAGAAAGAATTCTCATAGGAATTCGCTGCAAAATATATACACTGAAAACATGGTTACCGAACCAATACAATATTTTGTTGCCTATTTTTACTCTCATTGTGCCAAGCACAATAACAAACGCGAACGCAAAACCCCACAAGGTGTATCCTATTCCCATAGGAGAAGTTCTGTTATCAAAAGCTACCACATAAAAAACAGCTGTCACAATCGCTGTGAACCAAAAGCAAAAATTGTTTTTCATCACAAAAGCTTCTATTTTTTCACGGCACAAAGAGTACCACATACCCAAAGGCAGACACAACGCAGTGTTGTACCACCAATTTTCTTTAAACTCTTTCATAACCAGTATGTAACCAACGGTTAAAACAGTTGTAGTAATGATCGCCAACAATTTGCTTTTTTTGAAAATGCTGAAAGAAATAAATGCAGCAAAATACAAAACAACTATCGCAAAAATGAACCAGTTACTGTTTCCGAGGCCTTCCCATCCTATCAGAGAAAGAAGAATGGTTTTGAGGCTCCACTGAGAGCCGTAACATTTGCCCATTATAAAAAACAGGACCAGCGCCATATCAAAATGCACAAGCACTTTAAGGCAGCGATTAACCGGGAAGGATTTTATATAATCCGACCCCTTTTTCTTAATGCTTTCAACTATACCGTAACCGGAATAAAACAAAAACATTACAACAATCATCTGCCCGGTGTATTTGCCCATTATATTTTTCACCGCAGCAAACTCGTCTGTTCCTGTGCAATACTGAAGAAAGTGGCTGACAAAAACGAGAAATACAAATATGCCTTTTACCGCTGTAGTATGTTTGGGTGAAATGTATTCTCTGTTAAAATCCTTACCGATTTTCAACTCCATCGAATACATACATATCAACGCAAAAATGCCGACCGCTAACATTTTATTCCTCCTATTCGTTCATCAATTCCTGATAAATAGCTTCTTCGTGATCATCAACATCAAAGAAAAGACTTTCCATCTTTTCAACATACTTTTTATCAGGAACACAATCGTTTTTAATAAGAGCAACGATGTCATCAACAACTTTTTCGCCTGTTGTTGAAAATTCACCGAAAGCATCTTCAAAAGGAAGATCCAGACGTCTGTAATGATTAAGACCTGCATCAAAAAGTTCTTTATCGGGAACAAAATAAAGTACAGGGCGTTTGAGATAAACAAAGTCAAAAACAAATGATGAAAAGTCGGTAACAAAAATGCTGTAAGAAAACTCGTCAACTGTGTTATCAGCTATACGCACTCTTTCGTTTTTAAACTCAAACAAATGGTCATACATTCTGAAAATCGGATGAGGTTTGAAATCCAGAACATAATCATTTTCTTCAAGAGCTTCATGAAGTTTGGGGCTGTTGAGAAAATCCATAACTTTTTTATAAAACTCTGAATTAAGAAAAGCTTTTTCGTTAGGATTCCATCCGCCTTTTCCGTCAGGGATAACAATGAACTTTCTCCAGCTCGGCGCAAACAGAATTTTTTTCTCAGCTTTTTTGGTTTTGTCAATGTGATTATATCTGGGCATTCCGCTTTTAATCAAAAAGCTCTCGTCAAAACAGTAATTCTGCTGAAGGCTTTCAAGCTCAAAGTTGGTTGAAATAACCTCTTTATCAATCATCATTCTGTCTAATGAATACATTGTGGGAAGGTTAGCGTGAAGAACACCGTGCTGCAGATAAACAACATCAAAATTTGTAATATCAGAGAAATAAATGAATGCACCGTAAGGATACGATAACATATCACGCAAACCGTAATATGATGTTATAACCTTTTCAGCTGAAAGACCAAGCAATCTGTGACGGACTGAGCCGTATTCTACAAGGTTGTCTTTAAGTGAATCATCAAACCAGCCTTTGATATCAGCATCTTTGTTATAAACATAGTATCTGTTTACTCCGTCATTCTTTTTAACATCATGGAGGAACTGATAATATCCGTTATCCATAACTGTTTTTGATGAATCGCAATAAAGCCAGATTCGGTTTTTCTTTTTATAAACCGGCGCAATAAATCTTGTTATTGCGTTTCTGTAACCGATTTTAGGCGCAACCTTGACAGTTTTAAATGTGTCGCTGATAAAATGAGGCAAAGAGGCTTTTGAGAAAGTGAATTTGGGAGATCTGCTTTTTACTCTTATACCTTCACAAGTGTAGCTTTCTCTTTTAAGCTTGGTGTTGAAAGGACAGGTTGTAACATAAGTGAAATTGATTTTATATTCTTTGTTCATAAACAGCGCCTTAAACTCAATGGACTTCAGATCGTCCACAGGGCACTTGATAACAAACATCTTGAAATTATTAGTCTTGGTTTTTGAAGCAAGAAGACTTAAAGAAGAATATCTTAACTGCAATTTTTCGGTCTTGACTGTTCCGTCTTTTTTGGTGAAAATTGCATTCACAACAACATCGTCTGTCATATTGCAACCAAGACATTTTACAACGCCTATCATAGTAAGCTTTTTGTCTTTTATTTTAAAACGTGAAAACATTATTTCAATGCTGTCGCAATCCCAGAGCTTTTCACCGTTATGATAAAATGAATAAACGTCATCCTCAGGTCTGACTTCAATCTGATTATCATATTTAAGCCCTAAAACATAAATTTTATGAGCTCTGACAAGAGGTTTGAAATCAAGAATAACATCATCATCAACGCATTTGATCAGATTAACAACACGCTCAAACTGCTCTTGGAACTCAAGATTTTTATACTGATAAGGCCAGAGCATATCAGCTCTCAGTTTCCAGTTAAAATCGTGAAGGAAATACACCTGAACATATTTCGGAGCTTTGCGATTAAGCAAAAAGCTTTCCCACAAGGCAATAGTTTTTTCAAAAATATAATATGGGTGAGATCTGAGACTTGTCGCACCACCTGCATTAGCAAGATAATAATAAGTAGCTTTATCACAAAAACCGATTTTATTTTTTTGAGCAAGATTTGTAAGGATATATTTCTGATCTTCATGAAAAATCATTGTAGTGTCAAATTTAAAATTATCTTTACCTCTGTTTTTGACACAGATATTCATATGAGTCTGAGCAAAATACATATACTCAGGGTCTGTCAGATCATATACACCGGTTTTGTTGATATAATTATATCTGAAATGAGTGCTGGGCTTAACCTTGCCGTCACGAACTCTCATCTCATTATAAGTAACAAGGTCAACCTCGTCATAATGCTTATCAAAAAAAGACACAAGACTTTTTACTGAGCCTTTTGAAAGATAGTCATCTGAGTCAAGATACATAATATATTTTCCGTGAGCGTTGTCTATGCCGAAATTTCTCGCTGCAGAAACACCACCGTTTTCTCTGTGATAAACTTTGATAAAATCATATTTTGCAGCATATTCATCACAGATTTCAGGGCTTTTATCTTTTGAGCCGTCATTAACAAGAACAACTTCCATTCTGCCCTGAGCTATGGTCTGATTTATCAAAGAATCAAGACAATCTCTGAGATAATCTTCAACATTATAAACCGGAACAATAACGGTTATATCATAAAGAAATTCCATAGAACCACTCCTGTATTATGAATTCTTAACATTTATAAACAGTTTAACACACAGTGTGTATTTTTTCAACAGATTTATAAAATACGTAAAATATTTTCAACTGTTACTGCAAGATTTTTTTCGCTTTTGAAGCGCACCTTTTCAAAGTCTAACGGCAACGGATTTGTAGCGAACACGGCTTTGACACCTGTTTTATAAATTTCATCAAGGTCTGCGTCATATCCGCCTGCGACAACAATCACATCGATCCCTTTTAACAAAGCTCTCTCGGCAACGCCTGACACAACCTTACCGCCCAAAGACTGACTGTCAAGTCTGCCTTCACCGGTAAAAATAATATCTGTGCCTTCAATTTTATTATCAAAATCTACAGTATCAAGCACGGTTTTGATTCCCGACTGAAGCTTCGCATCAAAGAAAGCTGCCATTCCTGCGCCCATACCGCCTGCAGCACCTCCGCCGATAATCGAAGCCACATCCACACCGATATCTTCTTTTATAATCTGAGCTGCGTGTCGTAACCCATCATCAAGCATCGCTATCTGATTGTCATCAGCGCCCTTCTGCGCAGCAAAAACATAAGCAGCACCGTTTTTGCCGAATAAAAGATTATCAATATCGCACATAGCTGTAATCTCAACACCGTCAAGCAACGGATTTTTTTGACTGAGATCAATTTTTGAGATTTCTTTAAGACTTCCTCCCACAGGAACAAATCTTTTTCCTTCTTTATCAAAAAAGCTGACACCGACAGCTGCCGCTGCACCTGCGCCTAAATCATTGGTGCAAGAGCCTCCAAGACACATTATAATTTTTTTGTAACCTCTTCGGGCTGCATCAATCATCAACTCACCAACACCGAAGGTCGTTGTTTTTGTCGGGTCTTTTCTGTTTTCAACAAGAGGCAGCCCTGCACAGACAGCCATCTCAATAACGGCCGTTGCGTCATCAATCACAGCATAACAGCCGTTAACTTTTTCACCGTAAGGTCCCGTCACATCAACAAAAATCTTTTCACCGCCGACAGCATTAAGAAAACAATCCAGGCTTCCTTCTCCGCCATCAGCAACGGGAATTTTAACAACCTCACAGCCGGGATGAATCTTGTTTATTTTTTCTTCAAAAATTTCACAGATGCGTTCTGAAGAAATTGTCCCTTTGAAAGAATCAGGAACTATAACTGCCTTTTTCATTATCTTATTACCTTAACTCTGTCATCAAATCGTGGCTTTTGTTCAGGCTTTTCGTCAGGGTAGCCTATTGCAATCGCAATCTGAAATTTGTAGCTTTCGGGAATATCAAAAAGCTGCTTCCACTTAAATGATTTTTCATCGTTAAAAAGCGCACCGATACTTGCGATAATACAAGTGCCTAAACCAAGACTTTCGGCAGCGATAACAATATTTTCACACATAATGCCAGAATCCATATAGCTCTCATTTTCAGCAAAAATAATTGCAAGAGTAGGGGCTGTCTGATAAACAGGATTAACGTCCCAACGGGTATAAGCAGGAGTATCCCAACCAACTATGTCTTTAAAGTCTTTATTCATACCCTCAAGATAATCGTGATTCTGAACAAATCTAAGATGGCAGGGCTGACCGTTTCTTCCGCTGGGGGCTTTAACGGCTGCCTGTGACAAAATCTCAAGTTCTTCATCAGTAATCTGCTGAGGCTTATAAGCTCTGATAGTCTGCCTTTTTAAAATATTTTTAATAGTTTCGTTCATAAGTATTCCTCCGTCAGAATTTTGTACACAACAAGTTTAACAAATACGCTTTACAAAGTCAAATAAATGATGATATACTTTCTTTAAGAGGTGATTTTATGATGAACTCAAAAATTCTCATAGAAAAAGCTGTTGAAGCGATGCAAAAATCTTATTCTCCGTATTCCGGTTTTAAAGTAGGCGCTGCGTTGCTGACAAAAAACGGAAGAGTCTATACCGGCTGCAATATAGAAAATGCAGCTTATTCCCCCACCTGTTGCGCTGAAAGAACAGCCTTTTTCAAAGCAATCAGCGAAGGTGAAAAAGATTTCACCGCTATTGCAATTGTTGGCGGAAAAGACGGTGAAATCAACTCATTCTGCCCACCATGCGGTGTGTGTCGTCAGGTTATGTCAGAGTTTTGTAAAAAAGATTTTATGATAATTCTTTCTGACGGGAAATCAATCAAAGGGCTCAGCCTTGACAAGCTGTTACCCGAAAGTTTCAGCCTTTAAAAAGAGCTTATCCTCAATAGGATAAGCTCTTTCGATTTATAAGGTTATTTTAAGCCGTTTTCATAGGACTCAATCATCTTCTTAACCATCTGACCACCG
>JAZRME010000091.1:0-4415 GCA_045647325.1 Acutalibacteraceae bacterium
CCAGTTTCTTTTTCATATATATTACCTCCTGATTCAATAACCTAAGTATATATCATAAATTCATATTTTGCAAATAGTTTTTAAAATATAAACTTTTTTAGTGGATTTATCTGATAAAAATAGCTTTTAAAAATGCTGAAAAGTAGATAAATAAAGTTCAAGGTATTTGTTTATTTTAACTATTGTTTTTTGGTTTCATGGTGCTATAATGTGTTGTCATAAGGATAGGATAATCCTAAAGGAGCAGTGATTATGGAAAATTTACTCAACCGTGTCATTAAAAGTGATGCTCTTGCAAGAGAAAAGCTCAAAGAAGCCGAGGCTTACAGAAAAGAGCAGATGGCATCCTTGCCCGAAAAAAAGGAAGAGATTGTTTCTCAGGAAAAACAAAAGGCAATAACCGTTGCCCTGAGAAGAAATCATTCATCATTGACCGCTAAAACAAAGCAGCTTGATATGGTGCGTGAGCGCAACAAAATAGCCGAGGAGCAAATGGAAAAGCTCTATGCCGAAAAGTGTGATCAATGGGTTGATACGATGTTTAACAACATTATAGGCTAATAAAAAGCTCTATTTTAAATTGGAGGTGAGAATGTGAATTTTTCAAAAAATGCAATTATGGCAAAGAGCCGTGCTCTTTACGGCAAGAGGCTCACACGTGAAGATTATGAAAACCTTATCAGGTCAACAAGTGTGAATGAGGTTGTGGCTTATCTTAAAGCTGAAACAGCCTACGCTGAAACTTTTGAAAATGCCAATTCAGATATGAGCACCTCTCAGGTTGAGGAGTTGCTTAAAATTCATATTCTCAAAGCTTTTGAGAAGGTCAGCCGATATGAAATTTCAACAGGTGCGCAGTTTTATAAATATAATCTTATGAAAAATGATATTCAGCAGATTTTAAGGTTTTTGCAGTTTCTTATGGCTGACAGACCTGAGGAGTATCTTCATTTTTTGCCACCGTTTTTTAATCAGCATTCAGAACTTGATTTGTATTCACTTGCTTCGTCAAGAAGTTTTCAGGATATGCTTGAGTCTCTCAAAGGCACAGTTTATTATAAAACACTCAAGCCCTTTGAAAACGCATATAAAGACAAAAGATCATATCTGAGAATGGAATGTGCTCTTGACGAAGAACTTTGGAAAATTGAAAGAGATGTTATTGCTAATTACAAAGGCAAGTCGGGTAAAAAAATCCGTGAAATTATCAGTTATCAGAATGATATGGAAACTCTGATAAGAGTTTATCGTCTTAAACGCCTTGATCTTCAGGAGCATGAGGTTGTCAGCAGGTTTATAAACACCACCTGCACAAACTTCACTAAAAAAGACATTGAGCGTATGATTAACGCTTCATCTGCTCACGAGATGCTTCAGCAGGCATCGCAGACCTATTATAAAAAACATTTTGTAAATTACACTTTTGACTCTCTTGAGTCTTTTACAAGAAAAATTCTTTGTGATAAATATAAAAAAGAAATCCGTTACAGCACTGACCCTCTGAGTATTATGATAAGTTATTTTTATCTGGCTGAGAATGAGGTCAGAAATATAATTCAGATAGTGGAAGGCATCCGTTACGGAATGTCTGTTGAAAATATCGGCGCCTTACCGATAATTTAAGGAGGCTTTTTTGTGGCAATAGAAAAAATGAAATTAGTCAGGGTGCTTGGAAAAACAAGTCAGATTGACGATTTCATAACCTCGTGTTGTATCAGTGGTGATTTTCATCCCGAAAATGCGATGAACTATGTTTCAGCGTATATGGGATATGTTCCTTTGACAAAAGAAAATCCCTACAATTCAACAATTCAAAAAATTCAGGATCTGGCGAATATCTCAGGTATTACCCTGAAAGAAGTTTTTGACAGCAACGAAATCATAGATGACGCAGATGAAACTGAATACGTCAACGAAATTGTTGAGGTTATGGAGTCGCTGCTTGTCAGACGCACTCCTGTGGTGACAAGGCTTGAGGAATGCTCAGGCAATATAGAAAAATTCAGTCATTTTAAAACATTGGGAATTTCTGTTGATGAAATACTTTCGTGTGAGTTTCTTAAAATCCGTTTCGGAAGTATTCCTCTTGATTGCTATCCGAAGCTCAAGGCTTATGAAAATAATGACAGCTTTATGTTTTTTCCTTGTGTGCAGGATGAGAAAAACTGTTGGGGTGTTTATACAGCTCCGGTGTCAAGAGTCAGTGAAGCTGACAGAATTTTTGCAACTCTTTATTTTGAAAGATTGCGTATTCCTTATGAAAAAGGAACACCGGAAGAGATTGTTGAAACACTTAACCGTGAAAAAGAGCTGCTTGAAAAAGAACTTGCTGAAATTGATAGTGAAATTCAGGGCTTCTGGTCAGAACGCCGTTCACGCTGTGAGAGCATTTATGCCCACCTTAAAATATTAAGCGCAGCCTTTGATTTGCGACGTTATGCTGTTAAAGATAAGCGTACGGGTATGACTTTTCTTATGGTCGGTTGGGTGCCTGAAAGTGGGTTTGAGTGGTTCAAATCTATGGTCGATAAATTGCCCGACACAGCTTGTGAGGTTTTTGAGGCTAAAGATGAAAGCCGTTCCACTCCGCCCGTCAAGCTTAAAAATAAAAAGATTTTCAGACCATTTGAGATGTTTGTTGAGATGTACGGTCTGCCGTCATACAACAGCGTTGATATAACTCCCTTTGTTGCGGTAACATTTACTTTGCTTTTTGGTATTATGTTTGCTGATGTCGGTCAGGGTTTTGTTCTTGCCGTCGGCGGATATCTTGCTTACAAACTGAAAGGCTTGAAAATAGCCAGAATTATTGTCCCTTGCGGAATTTCATCAATGATTTTCGGCTTTGTAGTGGGTTCGGTTTTTGGTTTTGAGCATTTGCTTGACCCCGTCTATCACGCTCTCGGATGGGAAGGTAAACCCCTGGAAGTTATGGATAATATAAACACCGTTCTTATTCTCGCTATAGGCATAGGTATCGCATTGGTGTTTGTATCTATGGGGCTTAATATATTCCTTTGTATCAAGGCTAAAAAATATGGTGAAGCGTTATTCAGCCACAACGGTGTGGCGGGTATGATTCTTTACGCTGCCGGTGTCAGCGCAGTTGTTGCCTTTATGGCCAAAATCACAATCATCCCGGTTCCTGTTATGATAGCTATGGCTGCTGTCAGTCTGCCTGTTTTGTTTATGAAAGAGATTTTGATCGGCAAGGTTGATAAGCACGATAAAAAAGATTATATGCCTGACAGCTGGGGCGACTTTGTGATGCAGAATTTCTTTGAAGTTATAGAGTATATTCTTTCTTATTTCAGTAATACTGTTTCGTTTTTGCGAATAGGAGCGTATATGCTTGTTCACGCAGGTATGATGATGGTTTTCTTTTCACTTGCAGGTGATGAGATGACTGTCGGCCGTGTCATTATCATTGTTTTGGGTAATGTAATTGTTATTGCTCTTGAAGGTCTGCTTTCGGGTATTCAGGTTTTAAGACTTGAGTTTTATGAGATGTTCAGCCGTTTTTATGAAGGTGACGGCAAACCTTTTAATTCCGTAGGTGAGAGAAGAAACCGGGGAGCACTCTTTAAAATCAGAAACGTATTTTCTTCCAATAAAAAAGATAATACACAAGTAATTATTTCAACTAAAAAATAACCATCGGAGGTTTTATTATGAAAAAATTTGATATTAAAAAAATCGTTGCAATTATGCTTATTATGATAGTAGCTTTTGCTTTTTCAATAACAGCTCTCGCTGCTGGAGAAACAACATCAACCCAGACTGAGCAGGTTGAGGAACAGTCAGCTCAGACAACTTCAAACGGTATCGGCCTTCTTGCAGCAGCTGTTGTAACAGGTCTTGCCGGTATCGGTGGCGGTATCGCTATTGCAGCAGCAGCTCCCGCAGCTATCGCAGCAACAAGTGAAGATCCTAAGTCATTCGGTAAATCACTTATTTTTGTTGCTTTGGGTGAATCAATCGCTCTTTTCGGCGTGGTTATTTCTATTCTTATTCTTAATAAAATATAAACGGGTGATAAAATGCGTTTATTTTTGATAAGCAACAGTTCTGAAACATTGACAGGTATGCGCCTGGCAGGAATCGAAGGAAAACTTGCTATGGATGAAAATTCTGTTGAAAAGGCTCTTGATAAGGCTGTTAAACAAGGTGATATTGCTATTATTTTAATGAATAAATCTTTGTTTGATATGTGTGGGGAGTCTGTAAAAAATTTCAGAAAAACATATACCTGCCCTCTGCTTATAGATATTCCCGATAAAGGTTCTGTGTCGGGAAGGGATTCTCTTGCAGGATATGTCAGAGAAACTGTGGGTATCAACATATAACTAATTGCGAAGGAGGAGCTTCGTGACTAATAATGAAAAAAAGGCGGCTCAGTTTATAGACATTATAAC
>JAZRME010000092.1:0-8201 GCA_045647325.1 Acutalibacteraceae bacterium
CCTGCTACTGCTTCTTTTCATAGCCTTTGATTAAATTTGTTGTATTATATCACACCGTAACTTTGTTGTCAAGACGGAAAAGCTTATTGATTTTTATTATCATTCATCACAGAAAAACCTTTGCTATTCTTGATTAAAAACAGCTCACCTGACAGACTTTTGTATATTTTCACAAAAGCAGATTTTATATCTTAATATGATTTATTTACTTTTTGTATATCAAAAACAGTATAAAAAGATGTATAATAGTTGGGAATACATCTTTTTAAAGAGGCGAGATAAATGTATAAAATTTTAAAGAAAGAGGTTCTCAACACCAGCGTTGTTTTAATGGATGTTGATGCCCCTTTCGTAGCAAGAAAAGCTCAGCCCGGGCAGTTTGTTATTTTAAGGGTTGATGAAGACGGTGAGAGAATTCCCCTGACAATTTCAGGCTATGACCGTGAAAAGGGAATTATCACTATTATTTTCAGAGCCGTTGGTGCCACAACATTAAAGTTAAGCCAAAAAAATGAGGGCGATTATATTCAGGACTTTGCAGGTCCGTTAGGTGTTCCCACTAAAATTGACGGATTGAAAAAAGTTTGCATCATTGGTGGCGGTGTCGGTTGCGCTATTGCGTTGCCTATAGCTCAGGAGCTTCACAAAAGAGGCTGTGAAGTTACATCGATTATCGGTTTCCGTTCATCTGATCTGCTTATCCTTGAAAATGAGTTCAGAGCTGTTTCAAAAGAGCTGTTTGTTATGACCGATGACGGTTCTTACGGCAGACAAGGTAACGTCTGCCAACCTCTTAACGAACTTTTTGACCGTGGTGAAACTTTTGACGAGGTTATCACTATAGGTCCGATGATTATGATGAAATTTGTGGTTGACGCCACAAGACCAACAGGTATCCCCTGCACTGTTTCAATGAACCCGATTATGATTGACGGCACCGGTATGTGTGGCGGTTGCCGACTCACTCTTAACCAGAACGGCAAAAAGGTGACAAAATTCGCTTGCGTTGACGGCCCCGACTTTAACGGATATGAAGTTGACTTTGACGAGGTTATGATGCGCAGCACTATGTATGCCGACTTTGAGCGTCACGCTTATGAAGACACCTGTAATCTTTTAAATAAGGAGGCTGAATAAAAAATGCCTCAGAATAATATGAAAACAACTAAAAACCCCATGCCTTCTCAGAACCCGGAGGTAAGAGCCCGTAACTTTGAAGAAGTTGCGCTCGGCTATGATGAGGCAACAGCTATTGACGAAGCGCTTCGCTGCCTTAACTGCAAAAAGCCGCTTTGTGTAACAGGTTGCCCGGTAAATATTCATATTCCTGAGTTTATCGAAAAAATCAAAACCGGTGATTTTGAGGGTGCATATCAGATAATTCACAAAACATCATCTCTCCCTGCTGTATGTGGAAGAGTCTGCCCTCAGGAGCATCAATGCGAAGCAAAGTGCGTCAGAGGTATCAAAGGCGAACCCGTAGGCATCGGAAGACTTGAACGCTTTGTTGCCGATTGGCATAACGCTCACTCTGACACTCCGCCCGAAACAGCCGAGCCTAACGGACACAAGGTTGCCGTTGTAGGTTCAGGCCCGTCAAGTCTCACCTGCGCAGGTGACCTTGCTAAAAAGGGATATAAAGTAACTGTTTTTGAAGCGCTTCACACCCCGGGTGGTGTTCTCGTTTACGGAATTCCCGAATTCCGTCTGCCGAAATCTATTGTAAAAAAAGAAGTTGACAACCTCAGAGAAATGGGCGTTGACTTTGAAACAAATATCATCATCGGCAAAACTCTCACAGTTGACGAGTTAATCGGCGATGGCTATGAAGCTGTTTTTATCGGAACAGGTGCAGGTCTTCCTAATTTTATGGGAATTCCCGGTGAATCATATAAAGGTGTTTATTCTGCTAACGAATTTCTCACCCGTTCAAACCTCATGAAAGCATATAAAGATTCACCTGTTACCCCGATTATGAAAGGCGGTAATGTTGCTGTTGTCGGCGGTGGTAATGTCGCTATGGACGCAGCAAGAACAGCTCTCAGACTCGGCGCTGAAAACGTTTATGTTGTTTATCGCCGTTCAAAGGAAGAGCTTCCTGCAAGAAAAGAGGAAGTTGAACACGCCATTGAAGAGGGTGTTGATTTCAGACTTCTCAACAATCCTGTTGAGATTCTCGGTTACAATAATCCTGATGACAAGCGTGACCCCAAAAACGGTTTTGTCACCGGAATCAGATGTGTAAAAATGGAATTAGGTGCGCCTGACGAAAAAGGCCGTCGTCGTCCCGTTGCCGTTGAGGGCAGCGAATTTACCCTTGATGTTGATACGGTTATTATTTCTATAGGAACTTCACCTAACCCTCTTATCAAATCAACAACTGAAGGTCTCGACGTTAATCAACGAGGCGGTATTATCGTTGAAGAATCAACAGGAGCCACCACCAAAGAAGGTGTTTATGCCGGTGGTGATGCCGTTACAGGCGCAGCTACAGTTATATCAGCTATGGGCGCCGGTAAGGTTGCAGCTCAATCAATAGATAATTATATTATGAACAAATAAAATTTCAGCAGCTATCATTGAGATAGCTGCTGTTTTTTCTTAAGGTTATTCATAACAATAAAGTACGCAGGGATAAGAAGAATATCTGCCGCAATCCACGCAATCGGATTTGAATAACAAGCAGCAACAAAGCCGAATTTTGTTATAAAACCATAGGCTACAATTGCCCTTGCCACAAGCTCAAAAATGCCTCCGCTCATAGCAATCACGCTATAGCCCATACCCTGCAAGGCATTTCTGAAAACAAATATCATTGTTAAAGCAACATAATACCACGCGCAGATGCTGAAATACTCTTCGATAGATGACAAAATTTCTGTTTCGCCCTTATCAAGAAACATCAACGAGGCATACGGACCACCGTATTTTGAAATAAAATAAGCAATAACGGAATAAATTATGCCCAACCAGACGGCAGATTTTATTCCTTTTTTTATTCTGTCAATTTTTCCTGCTCCGAGATTCTGTCCGCAATAAGTCGCCATTGTGATGCCGATTGTTTCAGACGGAACGCCTATAAGGTTAACCACCTTGGAGCCGACAGTAACAGCCGTAATCATATCTGAACCGAGTATGTTCACGCACGACTGAACCATAATAACACCCACAGCTGTTATTGAAAACTGAAGCGCCATAGGCACACCTGTGACAAGCAGCTTTTTACAGATTTCAAACTCAAAGGCCATATCGTCTTTTGAAAAATGCAGCGAAGTAAACTTGCATTTAATCACCCAGAGGCACAGCAAACCTGAAACAGCCTGAGATATAACCGTCGCTATAGCAACACCTCTGACACCCATATCAAACTTGATAACAAAAAGCAGGTCAAGACCGATATTCAGAACAGATGACAAAATAAGAAAATATAACGGCGTTTTGCTGTCACCGACTGACCTTACCACACCGGCTGTAATATTGTATAAAAGTGTCGCAGGAATACCTGCAAAAATAATAATTATATAATCGTGAGCATCTTTATAAATATCGTCAGGCGTATTCATCACAGTTAAAAAAGTGTCTGTCAACATCACCGTTGCCCCTGTGAGAACAACCCCTAACAACAACGCAAGATAAGTTATGTGCGCCATAATCCGTCTCATATACGGCCTGTCATTTGCGCCAAAAGCCTGAGCAACAGGAATGGCAAAACCAGAGCAAAGACCGATTATAGTGCCGATAACCAAAAAATTCAGCGAACCTACCGAGCCTACGGCTGATAAGGCTGTTTTGCCCACAAACTGCCCGACAATTATTGTGTCAACAAGATTATATAACTGCTGAAACAGATTACCAGCAAACAACGGAAGGCAGAATCGCAAAATCAGTGACATCGGCTTTCCGTGAGTTAAATCCCGTTCCATCAGCTCACCTCATCAAAGATTTTCTTTATACCATTCTATAGCTTCTTTAAGACCACGCTCAAAGTTATAATCAGGGTCATAACCGAGCATTTCTCTTGCTTTTGAAATATCAGCATTACTATGCTTGATGTCGCCCTTTCTGTCAGGGCCGAAATTAGGCTCAATATCTTTTTCTAAAGCTGAAGTGAGAGCATAATAAATATCAATCAGATATTCTCTGCCGCCATAAGCCACATTAAAAGCTTCACCTGCATACTCTTCTGAAGCAAGACAAGCCTTCAGATTAGCTTCAATAACATTTTCAATATAAGTGAAATCACGGCTCTGCTTTCCGTCACCGTTGATTGTCGGAACCTCATCATTCATCAGCTGACGGATAAACTTCGGGATAACAGCGGCATAAGCTCCGTCCGGATCCTGACGGCGGCCAAAAACGTTAAAATAGCGTAAACCATAAGTATCAAGCCCGTAAAGGTCAGAATAAATTCTTCCATAAAGCTCATCAACAGCCTTTGTTAAAGCGTAAGGTGAAAGAAGTCTGCCCTCTCTGCCCTCTTTTTTGGGAAGATTAGGTTCATCACCATAAACAGAAGATGAACTTGCGTAAACAAACTTTTTGACGCCGTTCTGTCTTGAAGCCTCCATCATATTGAGAGTTCCCATAATATTGTTTTTTTCATAAAACAAAGGCATCTCAATACTTCTGGGAACACTGCCCCAGGCAGCCTGATTCAAAACATAATCAACACCTTCTGTAGCTTTAAGGCAAGTGTCATAATCTTTTATGTCGCCTTTGATGAAGGTATAATTCGGATTGTCGATAAAAATATCAACATTTTTTTGTTTACCGGTTGAAAGGTCGTCAAGGCAACGCACCTTATAACCCATCTTTAAAATAGCTTCACACAGATTTGAGCCGATAAACCCTGCCCCACCTGTAACAAGAAAAACCGAATTTTCAGGAAAACAGATATTTTGATATCCCATTTTTATTCCTCCACTTTAAAAAGGTCGGTTTCCCGACCTGAATTTTGTTATTTATTATAAAGAATAAGCTCTCTGTATAAAACTATTGCAACAGCGCAGCTTAATGTTATTATCGGCAACAAAAGACTTCTGAAAGCGCCTTTTTTAATAACAACGCCATCCGAGTTCACCGTGATTTTGTCGGCAAAAACAAAAACAGAGCAACCTATAGCGCACCCAAGAGTGTTATTAAATAAATCATCAAACTCCGTATAGCCTATAGCGTAAGTAAATTGCGCCAACTCAATCACAAAGCTGAGAAATGCTCCCGAGGCTATTGTTATGGGCACGAGAAATCTTTTTCCTCTTAACAACAATGCCTCCGGCAACAATATTCCCAACGGAACAAAAACTAAAATGTTTTCAAAAATCAAACGCATAACATCAAAAGTGTTATATTTTGTCAGCACATCTATATAAGAATAAAACGGGCTGAGATTAACACTTCTTGTGGTTTCATTATCTCTGCTCGCAAGGGCAAGATAAAGCAACACCGAAGCAAATATCACAAGCAAAATTGCGCACGTGTTGGCAAACTTTTTTTGCTGATTTTTTGCTTTAGCTCTGTTGTTAAGGCAGATATAAAAAACACTTGCCGCCACAATAAAAAACAATTGGGGAAAAACACAGTAGCTCATAGGCTTTAATTATAATCTCCAATAAATATAGTCGGGCTTATCAAACTCTTTTTTATCAAGAATGCCCTTAACATCAACTAAAACTTTTTTAGCGTTAGCGCCATTAAACATCTTGTCAATATCGTCTGAATTGAATTTTGCAAATTCATCATGACAAACCGCGATAACAACGGCATCCATATTTTTAAACTCACTGACATCAATAAAGTCAATGCCATACTCATGCTTCGCCTCATCGCTGTCAGCCACAGGGTCGGCAACAATCGGAGAAATTCCGTATTCAGCGAGTTCATTATAAATATCAATAACTCTTGTGTTGCGTGTGTCGGGGCAATTCTCTTTAAATGTGAAGCCGAGAATACCTACCTTCGCCTCAGCCACGCTGACCTTGGCTTTGATAAGATTTTTTACAATATTTTCTGCAACATACTTGCCCATATCATCGTTGATACGGCGACCGGCAAGAATAACCTGACTGTGATAGCCAAGCTGTTCAGCTTTGTAGGTAAGATAGTAAGGGTCAACACCGATGCAATGACCGCCCACAAGACCGGGGAAAAACTTAAGAAAATTCCATTTTGTTCCTGCAGCTTCAAGAACAGCCTTGGTGTCGATACCCATTTTATTAAAGATAATTGACAGTTCATTCATAAACGCAATATTTATATCACGCTGACTGTTTTCAATAACTTTGGCAGCCTCGGCAACCTTGATTGATTCAGCTCTGTGAACACCTGCCTCAACAACAAGCTCATAAACTTTTGCAACAACATCAAGAGTTTCTTCATCCATACCTGAAACAATTTTAACGATTGTTTCAAGCCTGTGAACCTTATCACCGGGGTTAATTCTCTCAGGTGAATAGCCGATTTTAAAATCAACACCACATTTTAGGCCTGACTCTTTTTCAAGAATAGGAACGCAGACATCTTCTGTAACACCGGGATAAACTGTTGACTCAAAAACAACAACGCTGCCTTTGGTAAGATTCTGACCGAGAATTTTACTTGCGCCCTCAACAGGAGTAAGATCGGGAGTATGGTCGCTGTTAACAGGGGTAGGCACAGCAACAATATGAAACTTTGCTTCTCTGAGTTTTGAAGGGTCAGCCGTAAACTCAACTGAACACGCAGCTATAGCCTCGTCACCCACTTCACAAGTGGGGTCAATGCCTTGTTTATAAAGAGCAATCTTCTTTTCGTTAAGGTCAAAACCAATTACCTTTGCTTTTTTAGAAAAGGCCACAGCGATAGGCATACCGACATAGCCGAGACCTACAAGAGAAATCTTTTCTTCTCCGCTTAAAATTTTGTTGTATAACTCTTTCATAGGACTACCCCTTTTATTTTATTCCACTATATAATGTAACATATCAACAGCTTTATCGTCAAGAGATTTTATGATAAATATAAGAAAAAGCCCACCCTTGCGGGTGGGCTTAAAATTTAATTACTGAGCGGGGTTAACCTGATTGAAAGATTCACCGCTTGCGATAGCTTCCTGAAGAAGAGCAAGGTCGTTAGCGTTAAGACGCTTTCTTGAGTCGTTGTCAAGGTTCATAGCCTTCTTCTGAGCGTCTGTAAGCTCGAAGCTGTTTGTGATGTATGCGCCGAAGTCGTTAAGGTCTGTTGTACTTACCTTACCGTCACCGTCCATATCGCCGAAGATTACGATTGTGTAAACTTCCTGTGTTCCGTCGGGGTAATCAACTGTTACTGTTGCGCCTGTACCAAGGTTACGGCCCTTAACAGGTTTAGTTGTGACTGTTACGCCTTCAAAATCAAGATATGTGTTTTTAAGTGTGTTTGCTGTAAGGTTTGTTGTAAGACCATAGATAAGATTGTTCTTAGTGTCGATTACGCAAGTGCTTTCTGCGTTAGCCTGGAAGTAAGCTTTAACTTCAACCTGAAGACCATCGATTGCAGTTTTAAGTGTTGCAACAAGAGCATCAAGCTGAGCCTGATGTGTGATGTTTACATCACCTGCAAGGAATGTGTCAACTGCTGCCTTTGCGTCTGTAACAGCCTTAACTGAGTCAGCTGTGTAGTTGCTTGTGTCAGCAGGAATTCTTGCTACCTGAGCTGCATAAGCTGCTGTGTCGATAGGTTTGAAAGCAAGAGCATCGATCTTAGCTTTAAGAGTAGCTACAAGAGAATCAAGCTGAGCCTGATCTTTAATTGTTACATTACCTGCAAGGAATGTATCAACTGCTGCCTTTGCATTTGCAACAGCCTGAACTGAAGCGTCAGTATAGTTGCTTGTGTCAGCGGGAATTCTTGCTACCTGATTGTTGTAGCCTGTCTTGTCGATAGCCTTATATGTAAGATTATCGATAGCTTCATCGAATGCTACTACAAGAGTATCAAAATCGCCCTGATATTCAGCTGTTTTGTATCCTTCTGAAAGGAATAAATCAATAGCTGCCTGTGCATCTGCAACTGCCTTTTCACTTGATTCAGTGTAAAGACCCTTACCGTAGTCAGTTTTGGCTGTGAGTTTAGCAAGAGCTGCACTATACTTTGAATAATCAAGCGGGTTAACTTTTACAAGGTTATCAACTGCGTTGTTGATAGCTGCTGCAATTTCATCAACCTTAGACTGGCGGTTTGTTGTG
>JAZRME010000093.1:0-4266 GCA_045647325.1 Acutalibacteraceae bacterium
AGAAAAACCTACAGAGAAGCCCACTGAGAAACCTACTGAGAAACCCACTGAGAAACCCACTCAGGCTCCTACACAGAAGCCTACCCAGGCTCCTACACAGAAACCCACTCAGGCTCCCACTGAGAAACCCACTCAGGCTCCTGCTACACAGCCCACACAGTCCATCGTTCCCACAAACACTCTTCCCACCGACAGCAACCTTTTCGGTGATCTGACAACATCTGTTGTTGATGAAAACTCAACAGGTCTTGATTATGACAGCTATGATGATTATGAGTATGATTACTATACTCCTGGCGAAACAGAAGCTGCCGACACTGAAGCTGAAGAAATTCTTGATGATTCAGGCGATAACAAAACTCTGATCATTATCGCTGCTATTATCGTTGTTATTATTGCCGGTGCAGTTGTTGCATTTGTATTGATTAACAAAAAGAAAAAGGCTGAATAATTTTTAATTTGTAAAGTTCCTGAGTAAAATCAGGAACTTTGTTTTTTTCTATTGAATTTTTTGAATTATTTTGTTATTATTATCTATGGATTTATTGTTTAAAGGAGAGTCCCTATGCTTGATTTAAAATTTTTAAGAGAAAACCCCGAATTAGTAAAGCAAAACATTAAAAATAAATTTCAGGACAGTAAGCTTCCTCTCGTTGATGAAGTTATTGAGCTTGATAAACTCAGCAGAGCCTGTAAAGGTGAGGCTGACGCTCTCAGAGCTAACCGCAATAAAATCTCTAAACAGATTGGCGCTCTTATGGCTCAGGGCAAAAAGGATGAGGCTGAAGAGGTTAAACAGCTTGTTGCTCAGAATGCAAAACGCCTCGCTGAGCTTGAAGCTCTTGAAGCTGAATACAGCGAAAAAATCACTAAGATTATGATGATTATCCCCAACATTATCGATCCGTCAGTTCCTATCGGTAAAGATGACAGCGAAAATGTTGAGGTTCAGCGCTACGGTGAGCCTGTTACACCTGATTTTGAGGTTCCTTATCATGTTGATATTATGGAAAAATTTGACGGTATTGACCTTGATGGTGCAAGACGAGTTGCCGGTAACGGATTTTATTATCTTATGGGCGATATCGCAAGACTTCACTCATCAATCATCTCTTATGCCCGTGACTTTATGATTGATCGTGGTTTCACTTATTGTGTTCCTCCGTTTATGATCAGAAGCGGTGTTGTAACCGGCGTTATGAGCTTCGCTGAGATGGACGCTATGATGTATAAAATTGAGGGCGAGGACCTTTATCTTATCGGCACAAGCGAACACTCAATGATCGGTAAGTTTATGGATACTATTATTCCTGAAGAGAAGCTTCCCCAGACTCTTACAAGCTATTCACCTTGTTTCCGCAAAGAGAAGGGTGCTCACGGCCTTGAAGAGCGTGGCGTTTACAGAATTCATCAGTTTGAAAAGCAGGAAATGATCGTTGTTTGTAAGCCTGAAGAGAGCCCTGTATGGTTTGATAAACTCTGGCAGAATACAGTTGATTTGTTCCGCTCACTTGATATTCCTGTCAGAACTCTTGAGTGTTGCTCAGGCGACCTCGCAGACCTTAAGGTTAAATCAATTGACGTTGAAGCCTGGTCACCCAGACAGCAGAAATATTTTGAAGTCGGCAGTTGCTCTAACCTTGGCGACGCTCAGGCAAGAAGACTTAAAATCAGAGTCAACGGCAAAGACGGTAAATATCTTGCTCACACTCTCAACAATACTGTTGTTGCTCCTCCCAGAATGTTGATAGCTTTCCTTGAAAACAATCTCAACGCTGACGGAAGTGTTAATATTCCTGAAGCTTTAAGACCTTATATGGGCGGCAAAGACAAAATTGAAGTTAAATAATTAAAAAATCGTCGTCTTTTGACGGCGATTTTGATTTAAGGTCTTGAAGTCAACCTTTATTTTATGTTAGTATGTTTTATGTAAGGAGGAATTTTATGTTATTCTGGATAGTTTTAGCTTTATGCGTTGCCGTTACGGCATTTTTTACAATCATCAGAGGCACAAAGGTTTCATATAAAGACCTTGCCGTTAAAACCGTGACAAGCAGCTTATTTGTGGCGACAGGTGTTGCGGCGGTTATCAGCAATCCGCAGGTTGACCTTGTTTATGGTCTGATGCTGATTTTTGGCTCAGTTATGGGCTTGTTGGGTGATATTTTTATTGAGCTCAGATGGATTCAGCAAAAAGAAAACGGAGACACATTCCTGACTTTTGGCTTTGTGACATTTATGCTTCAGCATCTTGTTGTGATCGCTGCTGTGTTTATGAAATATCCTATGGAGCCTCTTAATGCAGCTATAAGCTTCACAGCCCCGTTAGCTGTGCTTGTGTTGTCAGGTCTTGCTGTTAAAATCACTAAAATGGATATGGGCAAGTTTAAGGTGATTGCTAATTCTTATGGCGCAATTGCTTCAATGACATTCTCTGTAGGCTTTATGACTATGAATAATTACGGCATGGAACTTTCACAGATACTTTTCTTTGTCGGTGGTGTTTTGTTTTTTGTGTCAGACCTTGTTCTCAGTCAGATTTTCTTTACAGAAAAGGGTTGCACAAGACTTTTTGTTGTGCTTAACCATATCACATATTACGGTGCTCAGATTCTCATCGCATCATCACTTTTCTTTATGAATTAAGCTTTCGGCGTAGTGAAAAACTACGCCGATTTTTTGAATGTTATTGATTTTCATAATATGATTTGATATAATATCAGTAGTTTCTGACAGGAGGAGTTCTTTATGAAGAAAATAGTTTCAGTTTTGTTAACCGTTATTCTTGTTTGTGGTTTTACAATCCATTGTTTTGCAGCTTCTTACGGAGATGTTAAGATTGACGGTTCAATTGATTCAACAGATGCTCTTTTTATTTTACAGGCAAGTACAGGCATTATCACTCTGACAAATGAGCAAAAAGCTAATGCTAATGTTGACGGCAACGATAAAATAAATTCAGCTGATGCGTTGCTGGTGCTCAGCCGTGCAGTCGGACTTATAGATGTTTTTCCTGTTGAAGAGGGCGAAGAGCCTGATCTTGACCACGGATTTATCGGATAATTTTTGAAAGAGAGACCCTTTATGAATCAACCATTAAAAACAATCATTGTCGGCGGAGGCCATAGAAGTCTTATTTATGCATCTCTTGCTGAACTTAAACCCGAAAAAATGCAGATCGTAGGCATCGTTGACCCTGACGATATCCGTAGAAAATATATCTCAGAAAGATTTAATATCCCTGCTGAGCATTGTTTTAAATCTGTTGAGGAGCTTGTGAAGGTTCCTCGCTTTGCTGACGCTGCGATTAACGGCACTATGGATGACATCCATGTCAAAACAACAATTCCTCTGCTTGAATACGGCCTTGATGTTTTGCTTGAAAAACCTTTTGCTGTTAACGAAAAAGAGGCACGTGAACTTGTTGATGCCGTAAATAAATATAACCGAAAAGTTATGATTTGTTTTGTGTTGAGATACGCTCCTTTTTACAGAAAAATTAAAGAAGAGCTTATTAAAGGCACAATCGGTGATGTTATCAATATTCAACTCGCTGAATATGTCAGCTATCATCATATGTCAACAAGCCACGTAAGAGGAAAGTGGAACAATTATGAAAAGTGTCATGCGACAATGCTTCTTGCAAAGTGCAGCCACGATATGGATATTATGATGTGGCTTATGGGTGATGATAAGCCTGTTGCTATTTCAAGCTTTGGCTGTAATAAGCAATTTGTTCTCGAAAATGCACCCGAAAATGCAGGAACAAGATGTATGGTTGATTGCCCGTTGGTTGACGAATGTCTTTATTCGGCAAAGAGATTGTACATTGATCATCCCGACCGTTGGAGCTTTTATGTATGGGCAGACCTTGAAGACAGAGGCATTGATGATATAAATGAAAAAATCAAGCTTCTTGAAACCGATAGTCCTTACGGAGTCTGCGCATATAAGAGCGATAATAATGTTGTTGATCATCAGAGTGTTCTTGTAAACTTTGAAAGCGGTGCAACAGGTACTCATAATATGGTCGGCGGCGCTGCGAAAGGGCTTCGCAAAATTCATATTATCGGCACTAAGGGTGAAATTTCAGGCAACCTTGAAGACGGTAAGGTAACAATCACAATGATTGACCCGAGACCCGGTTGTGAATTCAGTGAAACTACAATAGATGTCAGCATAAAAGATGACAGCCATGGAGGCGGAGATCTGCTTCTTTCTGAAGACTTTGTTGACTATGTGGTTGGCGCTACGCCTTCAATTTCA
>JAZRME010000094.1:0-2425 GCA_045647325.1 Acutalibacteraceae bacterium
ACACCGTAGATTGATGTGAACACCATCATAAGTATTGACGGAGCTGTAAATCGGATAAGCCGTGCATATCCGAAATGGTCTGAAAGCTGAATCTGTTGTTTCATCATAACTCCTGAAAAATGCATTTTGATAAGTATATCATTCTGCACATATAAAAGCAACACTGTTTATAAAACAAACACCTATAGCAAAAATTAAAATTATGTGATATAATTCAAGAAACAAACAGAAGCGGGAGGGTTAATATGCCACTACAGATAATCAGACAAGACATAACAAAAATGAAAGTAGATGCAATTGTCAACTCAACCAACTACAAATTAGTTGGTCTCAGCGGTATTGACCTGGCTATCCACCAATGCGCAGGGCCTTTGTTTGATATGGAGTGCCGCAGAATTGCCCCGTTAGGTCTCGGAGAAGCCAAAATAACAAAAGGCTATGATCTTGACGCAAAATATGTTATCCACACAGCAGGACCGGTATGGGAAGGCGGTCTTGTGGGAGAAAGCATTCTTTTAAAATCCTGCTATCTTGAGTCTTTGAAACTTGCTGTTAAAAACGGATGCGAATCTGTAGCTTTTCCGTTGATTTCTTCCGGGAATTACGGTTATCCCAAAGACCAGGTGCTCAGATTTGCCGTTCAGGTGATCTCTGACTTTTTGCTCGAAAACGAGCTTGATGTATATCTGTGTGTATATGATCGCAAATCCTATGAATTCAGCAAAGCTCTTTATGACGATATCCGTGATTTTATCGGCTCTTCACCTACAGAAAATTATTTTTCTCTTACAAAGCCTCAGATAGCCCGTCCCTGTAAAGGAAACGATTATTCAATTTATGAGACAGATAAATATTGCTCTGAAGCTGTCTATGAACGGAAACCTACGGTAAAAAAGCAAAAACATCCCAAGCAGTCAGAAGATTCTTTTGAAGAATATATGAAAAATATGGACAAGTCATTTGCATATAAGCTTTTTGACTGGATTGATAAACGAGGTATGACCGACGTTGAATGCTATAAAAAGGCTAATATTGACAAAAAGACTTTTTCAAAAATCAAGTGTAACCCTCAGACATACAAACCCTCAAAACAAACAGCAGTGGCTTTTGCAATAGCTTTGAAACTCAGTCTCAGTGAAACACAGGATTTACTTGCTTCAGCAGGGCTTACATTATCATACAGTTTTACTTTTGACAAAATAATTATTTATTTTATTCAGAAAGAAAACTACAATGTTTTTGAAATCAACGAAGCTTTGTTTGAATTTGACCAGATTCTTCTCGGTTGCTGACAAAAGTCTCCCGTCAGGCGACCAATTTAATTGAGCAAAAATGTATAATGCGGTTGTAAGGTTGAGAAACCAAACAACCGCATTAATTTTTTTGGAGGTATAAATTATGATCGGAGCTATAGCAGGAGACATTATAGGTTCAAGATTTGAAGCTAACAACATTAAATCAAAAGAGTTTAAACTTTTTGATTCTGATTGCGAATTCACAGACGATTCAGTTATGACAATTGCAGTCGCAAAAGCATTGATGGAATATAAAAAAATCCAAAACATCGATACTTTTAAAGAAACTCTTATAAAAACAATGCACGAGGTCGGAAATCTGTATCCCGATTGCGGGTATGGCGGCAGATTTTATGTATGGATTACAAGAAGATGCCACAAACCGTATAACAGTTTCGGTAACGGTTCTGCAATGAGGGTTTCTCCGGTGGGTTGGTACGCTAAAAGCATTGAAGAATGTGAGACATTGGCCAAGGCGACTGCTGAAATAACTCATAATCATCCCGAAGGCATCAAAGGCGCTGTTGCTGTCGCCGGTGCAATTTTTCTCGCAAAAAAAGGTCGCTCAATGGAAGAAATAAAAAAATATGTCAGCAAATATTACACTATCAATTTCACCCTTGACGAAATACGTGACAGCTATGAGTTTTTTGAAACCTGCCAGGAATCTGTTCCTCAGGCAATCGAGGCCTTTTTTGAATCAACAAGTTTTGAAGATGCAATCAGAAATGCCGTTTCAATCGGTGGCGACAGTGACACAATTGCTGCTATTGCAGGTTCAATTGCCGAAGCATATTACGGAATTGACACCAACACAAAAGCTGTTACTCTTGCATATCTGGACCCTTTTCTTTCAACAGTTACAGAAAACTTTAAAAAATTTATTAAAAGAAGGAGATTTTTATTATGAAAAGAAACAACACAACTGAATTGGTATTTATTCTCGACAGAAGCGGTTCAATGTCAGGTCTTGAAGCAGACACAATCGGCGGATTTAACGCAATGATTGAAAAGCAACGCAAAGAAGACGGAGAATGTTATGTTTCAACAGTGCTTTTTGACAACGTCAGCGAAGTTCTCCACGACAGAGTAAAAATTTCAGAAATCAGACCTATGACTGATAGAGACTA
>JAZRME010000095.1:0-3943 GCA_045647325.1 Acutalibacteraceae bacterium
CGCAGTTAATAAGCTCTTTGACGAATATCAGCTTACAAAGCGTGAGGCTGAGGAGCTTAATATTGTTATTGAAGACCACGCTCAGGCTAACCGTCAGCTTCAGGAAATCAAGAGCAAAATCAGAGCTTTGGGTAATGTAAATGTTGGCGCTATTGAAGAGTATGAAGAAGTTTCACAGCGCTTTGAGTTTATGGCTGCTCAGCTTGAAGATATTGAAAAATCCCGTGCCGAGCTTGATAAACTTATCAAGGAACTTACTGATAAAATGTCAGAGCAGTTCAGAGAACAGTTTGTCAAAATCAACTCTTTCTTCGGTGAAACATTTGTTGAGCTTTTTGGCGGAGGAAAGGCAGAGCTTGTGCTTGAAAACGAGCTTGATGTGCTTGAATGTAATATTGAAATCAAGGTTCAGCCCCCCGGCAAGAATGTTCAGAATATTGACCTTCTTTCAGGTGGTGAAAAAGGACTTTCAGCGATTGCGCTTCTTTTTGCAATTCTCAAAGTTTCACCTGCGCCGTTCTGTATCTTTGACGAGGTTGAGGCAGCTCTTGATGATGTTAACGTAACCCGTTATGCAAAGTATGTTCGCAGAATGACCAGAAACACACAGTTTATTCTTATCACTCATCGCCGAGGCACAATGGAGGAAGCAGATGTTCTCTATGGTGTAACGATGCAGGAAGAGGGTATATCCAAGCTTCTTGAACTTAAAACAGCCGAAATGGCAAAGAAACTCGGCATCGCTTAAGGTTAAAAGAACGATGTTTTGACGACATCGTTCTTTTTGTTTATCAATTTCGAAAAAAGATTGAAATTAACAAAAAAATAAATTATAATACAGCAAAAGGCGAAAATAAATTTATAGGAGAAGGCTATGAATAAAGTATATAAAACATCCACGTTTATGCAGAAATGTACCGAAAAGTTTCCCTTTGAGGCAGATGTTAAAGCTCTCACCTGTGACGAAAAGGTTATATATGCTGCAGGCAGTGACGGTCTTTTTAAGCTCTGCGACGGCAAATGGTTTGCCTGCGGTGAAAGAGTTCCGTTTACCTGTGTTTGTTCTTTTGGTAACGTTATTTATGCAGTCAGCGGTAACACTGTTTATTCAGTGAGTGAAAACGATATTAAACTTGTGCAGACCTTTGACGAAGAAATTACTGCCATGGGCGGTGAAACAAAGCTATATATTCTTACCCCCACAAGGCTTTACAAATATGAAAATGGTGAGTTTGTTTTTGAGCAGGAAACCGAGTTTGATTGCTATTGCCTTGCTGAAAAAAGCGGAAAGATTTGTATTGCAAATGACCGTTCTGTTCAGCGCCTTGAGGGAAAGAGAAAGTCATGGAGATGCATTTTTCCCGAGCATTCAACAATGCCTGAAATCAAGGTGAACGCTATTGCGTTTGATAACATCGGATATCTTTGGGTAGGTGCAGATGAAGGTCTTTTTATCTATGATTATAAAAGCGGATGGTATTCGCATAAGGAGCTTCCCGCTTTGCCTGAAGAAAAAGTTTATGCAATCACCTTCACCACTGAGGGTAACGCTTTTGTGGGTACGGAAGCGGGTGCGGTGCTTATTTCGATGGGTGGTGCAAAATATCTTCCTGCAATGCGATACGCTCTTGACTGTGATGTTACTGCCGTTTGCGAAAAAGACGGAGCTCTGTACACAGGCACAAAAAACGGTGTTGTTAAAATTACATTCAAAGAAATGACTCTTGAAGAAAAAGCAAAATATATCTTTGAACAGACTGAGAAATACTTCCCCCGTAAGGATGGATTTGTTACTTCAATTACAGGTATTGTTGACGGTGACATTGAAAAGAGTGCGCCTTCAAGAATTACCGATAACGACGGACTCTGGACTCATACATATCTTTCAGCGCTTTGTCTGTGTTATGCCGTAACAAAGGATGAAAAAGTTCTTGCTGCCGCCCGTCGTTGTAAAAATGCAATGCTCGTGCTTACCCGTGCACCCGGAATCAAGGGATTCACCGCGAGAGCGGTACGCTACCCTGATGAAAAGGATTGGGGTAAAGGACTTGACACCCAGGACATCGGTGAAGAATGGCACCGTTCACCCGACGGCACCTACGAGTGGCTCGGTGAAACCTCCTCTGACGAGATGACAGGTCACTATATGGGCTTCTCACTTTATTATGATTTGTGTGCTGAAGAAGATGAAAAGGCAGAAATCAGAGAAGCTGTTTGTGCAATTACTGACCACATTCTTGACAATGACGGATATCTTCTTGACTGGGACTCAAAACCAACAACATGGGCGTGCTGGAATGAATATGCTCTTAATAACGACAGTATGTGGATGTGGGAAAAGGGTGTGAATTCTCTTGAAATGCTCAATTTCCTCAAAATTTCTCACCATATGTCAGGCGATGAAAGATATCTTAAAAAATATAAGGAATTGATTGAAGACCATCACTTCCTTATAAATGCCGCTTATCATAAGCGTGATGACGGCCATCTGTGCCATATTGATGATAACCTTGCTATGTGCAACACTCTTGCCTTCCTTCGCCTTGAAGATGACCCTGCAATCAGAAATTATATTCTTATGGGCCTTAAGCATCACTTTGATTATGAGCGTGTGGAGTGCAATCCTTATTTCAACTTCCTTTACGGAGCATTCACCTCACAGCCCTGCGATGTTGATTCCAGTGTAAAGGTGCTTGAGGATTATCCGCTTGAATTCCTCCAGCCAACTATTATCAACAGCAAACGCAAAAATCTTGAATATGACGATGAACCCGTTCGTTGGGGAGGTCAGCCGCGTCTCGCGAAGCCATTTGCCTGGGACGAAAGACCTTTCTCAAACCTCGGACTTCACGCTTTCAGAATTGACGGTCAGCAGGCTGACTCAATGGCTCCTTGCGGCTCAAGTTTCCTCTTCCCCTATTGGATCGGAAGATACTTCGGTGTGATTGAATAATTCTCTTGTGCAAAACAAGGTTAAATAAATATTTTTAAAAAACTTTTGCACAGGGTTTTGCACAAGATTTGCTTGATTTCAAGAGCTTTTTAAGCTTTAAAACACAAGGTATTGTGGATTGATTTTTGTTGACAACTAATTGACAGATTTTCAACAATGAGGTGTGCAAAACTTCCTTAAAAATAGTCAAATTTCCTCTTGACAAGGGGTAATTTATACTGTATAATGACAGCCTGTAAAGAAAAAAACTTTACAGGCTTTTTTATGTAGGAGGTGTGTTGTTGCTTGGCAAAAAATCTTGATGTTATCATATTAATAGATTTTTACGGAGATATGCTCACCGAGAAGCAGCACGCGTTTTTAAACTACTATTATAATGACGATTTATCTCTTTCAGAGATTGCTGCCAATGAGGGCATAACCCGTCAGGGTGTGCGTGACGCTATCAAAAGAGCTGAAACCCAGCTTTATGATATGGAACAGCGCCTCGGTCTTGTAAGCCGTTTTGAAAGTATGAAAAGCGGCCTTGAAGAGATAATCAACTACGCTGATGAGATCGGCGAGTATAACAGAACTCATACACTTTCACGCGAGGTCAATGATTGCACCGCTAAAATCAAAGCTGTTGCCAAGACCTTGATTATGGAAGGATGACACAGGTGGTGAAATTCTATGGCATTTGAAGGTCTTTCAGACAGACTTGAAGCTGCGTTTCAACGAATGAAATCAAAAGGCTCTTTGACAGAAGCAGATGTTAAAGAGGTTATGCGTGAGGTCCGTATGGCTTTGCTTGAAGCCGACGTAAACTATAAAGTTGCCAAGGATTTCACAAAAGCAGTCACCGAACGTGCAGTGGGTGAAAAGGTTATGGAAAGCCTTACCCCCGCACAGATGGTTATCAAAATTGTTAACGAAGAGCTTACTGCTCTTATGGGCGGCACAAAGTCAAGACTTGCCGTTGCCAATCATCCGCCAACAGTGGTTATGATG
>JAZRME010000096.1:0-2300 GCA_045647325.1 Acutalibacteraceae bacterium
CCTTGCAGCTGCTCTTGAAGCAACAAAAGGCTCAAACATCAAAGTAGGCGCTGAAAACTGCCATTGGGCAGCAAGCGGTGCTTTCACAGGTGAAGTTTCAGCTCCCATGCTTGCAGCTTGCGGCGTTGAATATGTAATCACCGGCCACAGCGAAAGACGCACATACTTCGGTGACACAGACGTTACTGTTCGTGACCGCACCCGTGCTGCTCTCGACAACGGTCTTAAGGTTATCGTTTGCGTTGGTGAATATCTTGAGCAGAGAGAACAGGGCATCACAATGGAAGTTGTACGCTCACAGACAAAGATCGCTCTTGCAGGTGTTTCTAAAGAAGAAATGATCAACAGCATCATCATCGCTTATGAACCTGTATGGGCTATCGGCACAGGTAAAACTGCTACATCTGAACAGGCTAACGAAGTTTATAAGGCTATCCGTGAGCTTGTTGGTGAGCTCTATGACGCTGAAACAGCTGACAAAGCTGTTGTTCAGTACGGTGGCTCAATGAACGCTGCTAATGCTGATGAGCTTCTTGCTCAGCCTGATGTTGACGGTGGTCTTATCGGTGGCGCTTCTCTTAAAGCAGCTGATTTTGCAGCTATTGTTAAAGCAGCATCCAAATAATTTTTTCAACTATGCAGACTCGCTGTTATTACGGTGAGTCTGCAAAATATTGAGGTAACGAATTATGAAAAAACCTGTAGTTTTATGTATTATGGACGGTTTCGGTATCAACCCCGGAGCAAACGGTAACGCTATTGAAGCCGCTAACACACCTAATCTTACAAAAATCTTTAACGAAAATCCTTTCACCACAATTGGCGCATCAGGTCTTGATGTAGGTCTTCCTGACGGTCAGATGGGTAACAGCGAAGTTGGCCACACCAACATCGGCGCAGGTCGTGTTGTTTATCAGATGCTTGTTAAAATTTCAAAGTCAATTCAGGACGGTGACTTCTTTGAAATCAGCGCTCTTAAAGAGGCTATTGAAAACTGCAAAAAGAATAACTCTGCTCTTCACCTGATGGGTCTTCTTTCAGACGGTGGCGTTCATTCTCACATTGAACATCTCTTCGGCCTTATTGAAATGGCTAAAAAAGCAGGTCTTGAAAAAGTTTTTGTTCACTGCATTATGGACGGCCGTGATGTTTCTGTTACATCCGGTGTCGGCTTTGTTAAAGATGTTGTTGCTAAAACAGCTGAGCTTGGTGTTGGTGAAATCGCAACAATTTCAGGCCGTTACTATGCTATGGACCGTGACTTCGCCTGGGATCGAGTTGTTAAAGCCTACTCTGCTATGGTTTATGGCGAAGGCGTTATGGAAAGTGACCCCGTTAAAGCTATGGAAGATTCCTACGCTAACGGTGTTACAGATGAATTTATTGTTCCCACAGTTGTTAACGCTGAAGGCACAATCAAAGCTGATGACAGCGTTGTTTTCTTCAACTTCCGCCCCGACAGAGCAAGACAGATCACTCGCACATTTGTTGACGAAGCATTTGACGGCTTTGAGAGAAAGAACGGTTTCTTCCCCCTCAACTTCGTTTGTATGACTCAGTATGATGAAACAATGCCCAATGTCAGCGTTGCATTCCCTCCCGAAGAGCTCACAATGACAATGGGTGAATATCTTGCAAAAAGCAATATGACTCAGCTTCGTATTGCTGAAACTCAGAAATACGCTCATGTTACATTCTTCTTTAACGGTGGCGAAGAAAAAACATTTGAAGGTGAAGACAGAATTCTTATTCAGTCACCCGATGTTCCCACATTTGACCTTCAGCCCGAAATGAGCGCTTACCCTGTTTGCGAGGCAGTTGTTGAGCAGATTAAGTCAGGCAAATATGACGCTGTTATTCTTAACTTCGCTAACTGCGATATGGTTGGTCACACAGGTATCTGGGAAGCTGCTGTTAAAGCTGTTGAGGCTGTTGACGATTGCGTAGGTCAGGTTGTTGACGCTGCACTTTCAATGGGCGGCGCTGTTATAATCACAGCTGACCACGGTAACGCTGACAGAATGATCGGTGATGACGGCAACCCCTTCACACCTCACTCAACCAACCCCGTTCCTTTCTGCGTTGTTGGTTATGACTGTGAACTTAAAGAAACAGGCCGTCTTGCAGATATCGCTCCTACAATGCTTACAATTCTTGGTCTTCCTCAGCCTGAAGAAATGACAGGCGAGAGTATGATTAAATAAAATCAACTTCTGTTTAAAAGCGTACCGAAAAAAGTCGGTACGCTTTTTGTTGACCTGAAAATCGATTTATGATAAAATTTCAATAATATTATGAGG
>JAZRME010000097.1:0-7597 GCA_045647325.1 Acutalibacteraceae bacterium
CCTATTGTCAGATTTGTGATATTATCACAATTATAAAAAGCTTTTGCTTCAATATATTTAACACCCGATCGGATTTCATATTTTGTCAGAGCGTTTCCGTTTGGATATTTTATCAAATCTGATTTATCTTTATTATATAACACACCGTCAGAATCACTTGAATAACTCGGATTTTTTTCATCAACGCTTATCTTCTCCAGACCGGAACATCCTAAAAAAGCATCCTTTTCAATCAGAGAAACATTTTCAGATATCGTTACACTCTTTAATTTTGAACTGAAAGCAAATGCCTGCATTTCAATACGCACCACGCTATCAGGGATTTTTACAGATTCAAGATTTTTGCAATACTCAAAGGATCTGAATCCAATATTTTTTACATTTTCAGATATTGTGACTTTCTGAAGATTATAACTCTTGCGGAATGAAAAATCTCCGATTTCAGTAACACTGTCAGGGATTACGTAGCTTGTTCTTTCACTCCCCGCCGGATACAATAAAATTTCTGTTTTTGCTTTATTAAACAACACATTATCACTATCGCTGACATAACTTGTATTACGAGAATCAACATTTATATCAACTATGCTTCTGCAACAAAAAAAGGCATCCCTTGAAATCTGATTAACGCTTTTTCCGATATTTACTGTTTCAAGATATTCACACAACCAAAAGGCCAGGCTGCCAATGCTTTTTACGTCATTACCAATTGTTATCTCTCTGAGACTGTAATAACCTACAAAAGCCTCTTCACTAACGCTTGTGACACCATCAGCAATCACAATTGATCTTATGTAATCTTCATATTTATTCCATGGTGCTTCAGTGCCAAGCGTTGCCATTTCGCCTTCACCTTTTATGGTAAGTTTTCCTGTAGTCGTATCAAGTGACCAGGTAAGATTTTTGCCGTAATTTCCGCTATATTGCTCTGCTTTTGCAAAAATCAAAAAAGCATCCGATAATCCGAAATTTGTAACATCGACATTCGGCACAACAGACAATAACATAATCACAGTCAAAAAAACAGTAACAGCCTTTTTAAATAAAATTTTCATAAAGTCCCTCCTACATCTGTTCTTTATTTATCATTATAATCATTTGAAACCATCTTTGTCAATTATAAAAGGTAAAAGAGCTTTATCTCTTTCGGGATAAAGCTCTTAAAATTATTTATCAAGCTGATTGATTTCATCAAGATTTTTTTGTCTGCGTGTTTCTAATTCATCAACTATCTCTTTATGGCGTTTGCCTGAAAGCTTATAAAAGAACATAGGAATAACCGCTATGAAACAAAAAACTGCAGGGCAGATCGCAAACAGATAAACAAGGCTTGACTTCGCCTCAACGGGCATAAGCTCAGGTGTTTCGGCATATTTCTGATAACCGACATAAATTAAGAAAAGGCTTGTCATATATGTAGTGCAGTTGCCGATAATACGTGACAATGTGTTTTTAACAGATGAAACTGTTGCTTCATTTCGTTCACCGAATTTATATTCAGAATAATCGTATGCAGCCATCTGGATAAGCCCCGGCACGGTCTGATAAAATCCGGTTGTGAGGCCGTGAATTGCATACCAGATAACAATTCTTACAAATATCTGCGCAGGGGTATGATTTTCATAAGGGAAGATTGATATAAACATCGCTGTATAGCAAATACCTGTACCAAGTCGGGTGCACATATAAAGAATTTTATCATCTACCCATTTTCTTACAATCGGAGCAAGAAAGAGAGAAAGTCCTGTTGTTACAAGAGAAGAAATTGATGCAAGTGACAGCAACTCTGCGTAATTACCACCTTCATAAACATATTCAAACTGAACAGGTGTATCTCTGAAAAATGTCAGCGTGAACTGTTCAGCTCTGAAACAAGCAATAAAAGCATAGGTCATAAGCCCGTAACCGACACTCATTCCCTGACCGAAAATTTCAGAAATCATATACATCATCAATGGCTTATTTCTGATAATATTGCCGTAAACTTCACGCAGCTTCGGAGCCTTGACCTTAGGCGGCTCTGCAATTCTTTCTTTAGTGACAACAATGTTCCATATTGTAAGAGGCACAGCGGCAAGAGTTATAATACTATAGCTGTAAAAATATCTTTCAGCTTCACTCATATCAGGCAACACATACGGAAGAATTGCAGCAATATATGTTCCGCAAGCGCCGATTGTAGAGCTGAGAATACTTTCAATCGCTGCGATATAGCCACGTTCCATATTATTAGTTGTCCGGCGTGAGTTGAGCGCAGTCAACGCTGCATTATAAAAAGTGCTGAACGCATCATTCAAAAAATAAAGCAAAACAAGGTAAGCCACCTTGAATGTATCGCCCACTTCGGGGAACCACGCTCTGATCGGCAACGTCTGTAAAATCACAACAAGGTTGCAAGGGATTATCATCGCCATAAGCCACGGCTTGAAGCGACCCCATCTGCCGAATGTTTTTCTGTTTTTATCAAGAAAACTTGAAACAATAACATCATTGGCAATATCCCAGAAACCGAGGATAAAAATAATTGTGCTGTAAGTTGCAAAAGCTCCTTCACTCAGACCCATATAAGTTGAAGCAACAAGTCCGCCAAAAAATCCGCTCATTGCCGTTGCAACTTTTGAAACAGCTGTGCTTGAGCTGAAAGCAGCATATTCCTTCAGGGTGATTTTTTCATTGACATTTGTAGCAAGAGTATTTTTAATTTTTTTCATAAGCCACCTCGTCACTATTATATAGACAAATTATATCAGTTTCTTACAGACTTAGTCAACCATTTAAATCTTTTTTATAAAAATACATATATATCAGGCAATATTAAATTTACTCGTTGCAATTATTCTGATTTTATATATAATGGTGTAAAAGAATAATTTTGTGAGGTCAGATATGAATAAAATAAAATTCGGAATTGTAGGCACAGGTACAATCGCTCATCGTTTTGCTCAGGCTGTTAAAAATGTAAAAAATGCTGAGCTTGTTGCTGTAGCTTCAAGAAATCAAGAAACAGCCGACAGTTTCGGCAACGAATTTGATATTCCTTTCAGATTTGACAGCTATCAGAAAATGGCTGAGTCTGATGTTATTGATGCTGCTTATATCGGTGTTCCCCATTCGGGGCATATCGATTGCTCAATGCTTATGATGAACCACGGCAAGAATGTGCTTTGTGAAAAGCCTATGGCAGTCAATACGGCAGAAGCTCAAAAAATGTTTGACTGCGCCAAAGCTAATAATGTGCTTCTTATGGAAGCTATGTGGGCAAGACTTGTGCCGGGCACAATCAAAATGCTTGAGATTGTTGAAAGCGGTCTGCTTGGTGACATTCAGGGTGTAGAAGGAAAATTTTGTTACACAATGGATGAAGACGAAATGGACCACCATGTTTTTAAAAATGAAAACGGCGGAGGTTCGCTGCTTGACGTGGGTGTTTACGGACTTAACTTTGCAAGTTGGTATCTCGGCAAAGAGGTTGAAACAATAAAATCTCAAGCCAACATATTCAACAATGTTGACAGCCATACATGTGTTTTGCTCAAATACAAAAACGGAGCTATTGCCGATATTTCAAGTGCGTTGCTTTTGCGCAAACCAAACGAAGGCTATGTTTACGGCACAAAAGGCTACGCTCACCTTCGCAGATTTTATGCCCCACAGGAAATAGATATTTATCTCAACAACGGTGAGAGCAAAACAATCGCTACCCCCTATCAGGGCAACGGCTTTGAAGAACAAATTGCTCACTTTTGCGATTGCGCTTTGAACGGGCTCAAACAAAGCCCCATAGTCACCCCCGAGCAGACTATTTATATTACACAGCAAATGGATAAAATCAGAAAAGAAATCGGCTTAGCCTATCCGCAGGATAAATAAAAAACAGACATCAGCTTACAAAGTATAAATATAGTTGCAGATATGCGATTTAAAATTGAATAACACCACAAAAAATCTCCTGCAGTAAATTACTGCAGGAGATTGATTTTAAATCAGTTACAGAGAATATCTGTTTCCATATATCTCACGCCCATATCATAGAGCATTTTTGCATCTTCAATAGTGTTGACAGTCCAGAATGAAACGCCGACACCTGCATCAATAGCAAGTTGCATTGATTCTGTATCGTTCTGACTGAAATTCGCAGAAAGCCATACATTGTCACCAACCGACTTAGCCTGAGCAATATTATCAGTAGTGATTCCGTCAACAAGATACCATAACTCTATATCAGGATTAACTTCATGAATAACTCTGAGCTGTTCTATATCAAAAGAAATAATAATTGACTGCTCAACAATACCTTTTGCTTCAATTGCTTCAACAACAGTATAAAGCAAATCATAGTTATCTGCCTTAATCTCAATCTGAGGTCTGGTGCTTGTGCCTACAAAAACATCAAGATACTCTTCAAGGGTAGGAATTCGCATATCGGTGTATTTCCAGAGATTAGCGCCCCATTTGTAGCTGAAAGTTTTTAACTCTTCAAGGGTATAATCTTTAACTGCACCATATTGACAAAATCTTGCATCAGTTTCAGAGTTATGAATAACAACCCAATGATTATCTTTAGTGAGGTGAATATCACACTCAGCGGAGTAGTAATTGTTGTTGACTGCCTCTTCAAAAGAAGGAAGAGAGTTTTCGGGAGCAAGAGCGCTGACGCCACGATGAGCTGTGAGATAAACAGGGTCATCAGCTGTACCAACACCGTTTTCAGACAATGAGATAAGCTCCTGAGGGGGATTAAACCACTTGATGATGTAATAAGTCGGTGACCACACAGAAAAATAAATGGGCACGAGAATAAGAGAAATAATTTTGTTGATAATAGTAAGCATTGTTTTCACCTTTCATTTTTTAATAAACCAAAATCAAAAACTCAATTGTTTTCAACTTCAGATAAAAGACTGATTATATCATTATAAAACTTGTGAGTTTCATCTTTATCAGCAAAAAGACCGATTGGTGTACCGTGGTCACCCTTTCTCACAGGCATCACATTCCAGACACCCGGAACAATCTGATCATCAGCCGCAAAGGGTTTGCCGATTTCATTTTTAGGGTACATCGCAGAGCTGACATTAACAAGACCGTCATTACCGATAGACTCTTTATTTGTCTTTTTGTCATTGGCAAGCATCAGTTTTGAAGTAAACCACAACAAAGGAAATTTTGTGTTTTCAGGAACAGACCTGCCTTTTTTATTTTTCTCTACCATATTGAAAGGATAAGAAAAATAATACACCGAAGGCACTGTTTTTATAAAGCCGTTAAGCTCCTGCGTTCCTTTTTCAGACATATCATAGTCGATACTTTCTTTGCATCGATAAAGATCTTTCATAGCCTGCATAAATTTCTTTTGTTCAGTGATATCTTCTGTTTTATTAACACCCATCTGTTCAAGATGAAAGTCAATCAATCTGCCGTGAAGCCTTGTTCGGCTTATGGGAACTGTATAGCTCAGAGTCAAAAATTTGGTAAGCCCCATAAGCTTGAATCTTTCAATGGTTTCATAAGCATCCGTACCGTTTAAAGGGGAGCAAATAGCAGTAATGGTGCAAACCAGGTCTTTTTGCCCTCCCATAAAAAGTGGAGAAATATCTTTTTGATTTTCAGCAATTTCATCGGGCGCACCATACTCTAAAAGATGAGTAAGCAGCCTGATAGCATGACCGCCAAAGCTGTGACCTATCAGGTGAACTTTTTTATCCCGGCCCCAATTTTCAAACAGAGGTTTTTTATATGCCCTGCCGTAACGCTTATGACCATAAACACGGGAATGATGTTCACCGTAATCTACTTTTGTGCCTTTTAATTGAGCGTATAATTCACAAGCCTGATCCCAAGCGCTTGACATAGGGCCGACAGACGCCGCATAGCATTCAACACCCTCACCTGAAAGATATTGGGTCAGACTGCCTGTAGTTCCGCCCCAATACGGAGCTTTTTTGTTAAGGCCTTCATTATCGCCCCAACCAAACATTCCGTGAACAAAAACAAGCGGGTATTGTGGTTTATTTCCATCCATATTGTTTCCCCTTTAACTTGATTTTTTTATTATACCATATTGAGAAAAAATATTCAACAAATATTGATTTTATGTTGAATTATAATAAGGAAAGATATGTTTCAAGTTCCTTACACACAACTAATTGTTGTCTTACACCGGTACTGAACAGGAAGTTTGTCATAACCCAACATTGATACTCCATAAACTTACATCTCAACCTTGATTGCTTGCATCTTGTATCTGTGGATATAGCCCTCATTCATCAGAAAGTGCATTGTAGTCATAAAATCACGAAGGTATAAATTTATACTGACATCGTTATTAAGAGTTGCTTTCAGGTGAAGCACATATCTTTTATACGCTGATTCATCAATCTTCTCCAGTGGCGTTTCAGGTGGGAAGAATTTATAAAACTGAGTATAGCTTTGTCTGTAATGATTAATAGTCCCCTCTCTCAGATTTCTCTGTATGCAATAGTCAAGATACTTATTGCATCCTTCTTTAAAGGTAATAGAACCCATTGATTTCATCTTCAGCCTCTGCATTTTAAAACCTCACATTTCAATAAAAAAATCAGACACATCATCGTGGAAAACTCCAGAATGATGTGTCTAAGTTTTTAAATGTTTAATTTTTTACGATTCGGATTTTGCAAAAGCAAAACGAAACCGCAGAAGCTCACAAAGCCTTGTAAATCAAGGATTACTTGCTTGCTTCTTCAACGGCAACTGTCATACCGACAACAGAGTTGTTGCCGGCACAAAAAACGACACAGAACAACTCACTGTCTTTCTGTTTTTTATATGTCTTCTGAACATCTGACAACAATTCGGCTGGCACCACGATAGGTGCAGGTATAAAGAATCAGATCATCGCCCGTATCTTTTACCTTGTCGGTGTCTGTCGGTTTAAGCTCCTCAACGGATGTGACCGTATATGTTTTTTTATTGCCGTCCATATCGGTAAACATCACCGCATCACCATGCTCTAACTTGCCAATATAACCGAAATGACTTTTATAATTGTGAGCAGCAATAACAAGATTATCGGTTTTTGTTGAACCGTAATAACGGCAAGGTGCAATTTTGAGCCTTGTGTAATCCCATTCTGACATAACAGGAAGATTGCGATTCAGAGCAGGAACGGAAAGATAACCGATATATCCGTAGCCGTCAATTTCAACCACCTTCATCTCTTCGTCAAAAGGATCGACTTGCGTCTGATTTTGGTTAACTGAGTCAGCTATCGAATTCATCAGTGCTTTGGAACGCTCTTCGGCAAGTTTGCTCTCATAGTTATTATACAAAAGGAGAGCCGATGCAAAAAGAATAAAAACAAGACCCGATATCATAAAAGCAATACCGATTTTCTTTTTCATAAACTGCTCTCCTTAATATTTATTCAGTTTCTTTTTTGCCCAAATTCAGAATTGCCCATCCGATACTGAAACAAAGAAGACCTGCAATTACCAACACAGGCACCGGCCAATTAAGCTGACCCGTCTGAACCAATTTATCACCACCGCCGCTACTCGACGGTTTTGTTGTGGTTTCACCACCGGGTTTGGTGGTGGTAAGTCGGAGGCCAAGCGGT
>JAZRME010000098.1:0-3680 GCA_045647325.1 Acutalibacteraceae bacterium
CCTTGTAAGTGCTGATTTCCCATGCTATTTAAGAGAAAAAATCAGAAATACAACCGGTGCTGAAACATTTTATACTGTTGGTGCCATCGGTGGTATGATAAGTATGGATATTCCTGAAGAAAAAGTGCTTCGTGATGAACACCGCCTTATTGAATCTACCCGTAATATTGGTTACAAGCTTGCCGATTACGCAATTGCAATTAATAATGATAAAAAACTTCAACCCATTGTTAACTTTGCGAGAAAAGAATTTTATACAGATGTTGAAAATCCTGTATTAACAATTGCTTGTGATATTGGTATTTTAACTGCCGATAAATTTACCAGAACAGATGCACCTAATTATTGGTGCCTGAAAACTGAAATCACTTATTTTGAAATAGGTGGCAAAAAGCTTCTTCTTTTACCCGGTGAGCTTTTTCCTGAACTTGTTTTTGGCGGTGCTTTAAGTGCAGATGAATCTGCAACAGGCAAAGGTGCAGAAATTAATCCTAAGCTTCTTTGCGATATAGTAGGAGATGAAAACATACTTGTTTTCGGTCTTGCAAATGATGAATTAGGATATATTTTACCACCCAACGATTTCTTGCTTAACGAAAAATCTCCCTATATTGATAATGGCAGAGATAAGCACGACAGACGTCATTACGAAGAAACAAATTCAATGGGACCAAAAACAGCCCAAGTTATCGCTGATACTGTTGAAGAAATAATTAATGCAATTAAATAAATTACACAAGAAAAGACCATTCGCCGTTCAATGACGAATGGTCTTGTTTTTATTTGTATTTTTCACATTCTGCAACTGCTAGTCTGTCACAACGTTCGTTTTCGGGATGCTCATTATGACCTTTAACCCATTTGAATGTTACATTATGTTTTTCCAATAACTCTAACAACTGACCCCATAAATCAGGGTTGAGAGCAGGTTTTTTATCAGCTTTTCGCCAACCGTTTTTCTTCCAGGAATATACCCAGCCTTGATTAATGGCGTCACAAACATATTTTGAATCTGTTGTGACTGTTACTTCACAAGGGTATTTCAGAGCAGAAAGGGCAGATATAACTGCAGTTAATTCCATTCTGTTGTTTGTGGTATCTTTCTCACCACCACTTAACTCTTTTTCAGTGCCGTTGCACCTTAAAATTGCGCCCCAACCACCGGGACCGGGATTACCGCTACAGGCGCCATCTGTAAAAATTTCAACAATCTTCATTTTCGTTCCTCTGTTAATTTTTATGGTGTTATATTATCATAAAAAAATATATTTTTAAAGTGCAAACATCTAATTTTTTTATAATTTACGGGTACAATTTTAAATGGTGGTAGAAATGTATCTTTTTAGTGTGGATTTTTCGAAGAAGGGCTTGTTAACCGAACAGCTTAATATTGAGTCAATATATGATTTGCCGATTATGAATAATCTGCTGTTTGAACTACAGCTAATTAATTTTGCGGATTTACCAATAGAAAAGGCCTTTCTGATTGGGTGTGAAAAAAATATAGATGTATCATTTTTTGATACTGACACAATCAAAGAACAAGAATTATTTAAAATTTTAGTGTCACTGAATGAAAACGAAACATTTATTGCTTACAGAAATGATTTCTATTTTGAATTTAACTGTTTATTATCAATTATTGCGGATGTTAAAGATTTAGTTTGTTTGATAGATAAAGAAAAATGTCCTTTTGCTATTATGGGCTTGGTTGGGGATTTTAAAAAAATATTGAACAAAAATATGAGTATAAGCGATCTTTTTGCGAGTTTATCCAAAAAATGTTTTTATATAAAAGCAGAAGTTGATACTTATTGCAAATGCCTTAATAGCGTGAATGATTATAAAAAACTGCTGTTTGATATATTGGATGAGAAAACAATTTATAAACCGCCCTTTGTTGCTGAAGGTGTTTATATAAAAGGGCAGATTCCAAAAGGTGATTTTTCTATAATTCCTCCTGTTTATCTTGGAGAGTCTGTTCAGATTGAAAGTGGTTCGGTTGTTGGACCAAATACAATCATCTATGATAACACCTTAATATCAGAAAACACATCAATAAAGAATAGCGTGTTGTTTGAAAATGTGTTTGTTTCATCCAACTGTTTTATTGATGGCACTGTTTGTTGCGATAATGCTTCTATTAAGAGAAATACAGCTGTCTTTTCCGGTTCTGTTATTGGTGCAGATGCATTGATAGGGGAGGATATGACTGTTGAAAACGATTCCGTAATTAATAAAAATGTCAGGTTCGATAAGTTTAACTTTATATCACAAAAAAGCAGAAAAACCTTTTGTTTTGATAATAAATTCCGAGGTCTTTCTCCTGATAAAACTGCGTTGCTGGGCTCTGCTGTCGGTGTTGTTTTCAAAAAACCTAAAATTATAGTCGGTAGTGATAGTTCACCAAATTCATTATGTTTAAAACTGGCATTTTTGAGTGGCTTGATGGCATCAGGATGTGAATGCTTTGATGTGGGCACAACCTTTAAATCCCATATGTTTTTTTCTTCAAAATTCTGTGAATGCGATTATTTTGTTTTCTTTAATGGGTTAGGTGGTGGAACCGATATTGAAATTTATAATTCCGATAACACTCCCTTAAACAAAACTCAATATTGCAACTTGTTTGATTTTTGTAACAAAGGTGAGTTTGGATACACGGGTTCGGCTGAATGTAAATTTGTTAGGCAAATCAGGGGTATGAAGAGAATGTATATACGAGAAGTTACTGCTTTTTCTGATACTGATTTACCATATATCAGTCACATTATTTGTGGAAATCCTACTCTTCTGAAAACTCTTGAAGAAATTTTTAATATATGTGCTGATAAACAGAAAAGACTTGAAGAATTTGAATTGTTTATGAATGAAAAGGGGACAAATGTCAATATTAAATTCGGTGAAGATATATATTCACAAAAGCTATTACAAAGACTTGTTTTCTCTTATGTTAATAAACAGAATAAATTTAGGATTTTTCAAAGTGATTTATATAATGAACTTTGGCGATATGACAGTGTTATACTTGTTATGGCGGTTTTGAATATCATTAAATCAAGCGGTAAAAACCTGGATGTTTTGATAAAAGAATTGCCAAAGTTTTATATAAAAAATGATAGTGTTAATTTGCAATACAGAGACAGCGAGCTAGCCGGAAAAATCAGTAAAAATTTCAAATTCAAGCATCAAAGCGGTGCGTTTAACATTAAATGTAAAGATGGCTATATCAGATTGATAAATGATAAGGAAAAAGGTAAGGTCAGAGTATTGGTTGCATCAAAAAATATGGCGATTTCTGAAGAGATTTGCAACTTTTTTAAAGGTTTTTTACCCCAACTATAAATACTTGACATTATAGATAAATAATTGTATTATTATATAATATTAAAATAGGTTATAATGCCGTCTTGTTTCTGACGGCTCTACATATTACGAAAATTTTAAATTTAGGAGTTTCTTATGCAAAAAGAAAACAAGAAGAAAAAACAATCTTCTGAAAATTCTGCGCAAACAAAAAAGAATAAAAAAACTAACACAAATTCAAATAAAACAAAACAGTCCGGTGCGCAGAATAAAGCGTCTAAAAATAAGCAGAATACAAAGAAAAATGCAGGTAAAAAAACAGATAACAGTAAAACTTCTCAAAAGAAATCAACCCGTTATTCAAAAATAACACC
>JAZRME010000099.1:0-10042 GCA_045647325.1 Acutalibacteraceae bacterium
CCTGCGCTGACTGTAACAGTTTCAAGATTTAAAACAGCTGAATGAAACACAGTTTTAAAAAGCTTTTTCATTCCGACAGGACTGCAACCTCCATGGACATAACCCGTGAGAGGAAGCAGTTCTTTTTGTTTTATCATTTCGACAGATTTTTCACCGACAGTTTTTGCCGCTTTTTTTAAATCAAGCTGACCGTCACACGGCACAACAAAAACATAATATTTTTTACTTGCCCCTTGAGTAACAAGAGTTTTATAGACCTCGCAGGTGTCTTTGCCAATCATTGAGGCAACTGTCACTCCGTCAGGAGCGTTGCCGTCAGGAGTCTGATATTCATGAGGAATATATTCAATCTTTTTCTGATCAAGAAGCCTCATAACATTTGTTTTAAAAGCTGCCATTATTCCTTACCGTTCCAGCAGTAAGTGCAAAGCTTACAAGGCTCAACACCGATGGATTCTATCATATCGTCAAGGCGATGATAACGAAGAGAGGTGAAGTTAAGCTCCTTGCGAATTTCTTCAACCATTTCTTCATAATTCTTGCTTGTGGGATCGGCATAATCAGCAAGAACCTCCGGATCAGAGGCTTTGTCACCCTCTCGCTTAAGAATAACACGGCGGGCAATCAGATCAAGTTCAGAACCTGAACGGGAGAAATTGAGATATTTGCAGCCAAACATAATCGGCGGACAAGCCGGACGGATATGCACCTCTTTAGCCCCTGAATTATAAAGGAATTCTGTTGTTTCACCAAGCTGTGTGCCGCGGACAATTGAATCATCAATAAACAACAGTTTTTTACCCTCGATAAGTTTTTTAACCGGAATCAATTTCATATGTGCAATTTTGTTGCGCTGAGACTGAGTTGTTGGCATAAACGAGCGTGACCATGTGGGTGTGTATTTGATAAATGGGCGTGAATAAGGAATTTTTGCTTCATTTGAATAGCCGATTGCATGGGCAATACCCGAATCAGGAATACCTGCAACGCTATCCGGTTGAACATCATCACGCTTCGCAAGAAGGCGGCCGCATTCATAACGCATCTGCTCAACATTTACACCCTCATAGCTTGAGGTGGGGTAACCGTAATAAGCCCAAAGGAAAGAGCAGATTTTCATTTCTTTACCTGCGGGGGCAACAGTTTCACAGCTGTCAGAAGTAAAGAAAACAATCTCTGCCGGACCGAGCTCCTTATAATCCTCATAACCCAGATTAAGATAAGCAAAGCTTTCAAAGGAAGCGCAGAATGCACCGTCCTTTCTGCCGATAACAACAGGAGTTCTGCCCACTCTGTCACGGGCGGCGTAAATACCGTTTTCCGTAAGGAGAATAATACTCATAGATCCTTTGATTTTTTCCTGTGCGTAACGTATACCCTCAACAAGAGATTTCTTCTGATTAATCAGCGCTGCAGTAATCTCCGTAGGATTAATAGAGCCACCGCTCATTTCAAGAAAATGTGTATGGCCGGATTCAAAGCAATCCTCCATAAGCTCATCGGGATTATTGATTCTGCCTACAGTTGTGATTGCAAAGCTGCCGAGATGAGAATGAACAAGCAGCGGCTGAGGTTCAAAATCTGAAATACAGCCGATACCAAGATTACCTTCAAGTTCTAAAACATCACGCTCAAATTTCGTTCTGAAAGGAGAATTCTGTATATTATGAATCGCGCGTTCAAATCCTGATTCACCGTAAACAGCCATACCGCCTCGTCTCGTACCGAGGTGAGAATGAAAGTCTGTTCCGTAAAACAAATCAAGCACACAAGACTCTTTTGATGCTACTGCAAAAAATCCACCCATAATTTTACCTCCAAGCGTAAGAATATATAAGTAATTTTAATACATCTGAACTGTTTCGTCAATTGACTATATTTGCAAATTTTCTGCACCGACCTTATGTTTTCTTGTCAATAACACCACGCACTCAATATGGGTAGTAACAATAAATCCGATATCGTCCGTTAACAGAAACACCTCAGGTTTATCTTCATTCGGAAATTTTTTTACAAATTGGAATTTATGTTTTTAAAATATCCCTTTATTGTACTTAAACAATGCATAAAAAATAACAATGCAGCCTGTTGCAATTCCGACAACATTTATCACGTTGCAGATATCAGTATAATTAAAAATCGCAAACACTCCGGCTGATATAATTGTAATTCCGATTATAATAGTTCCTGTTCCTACTTTTTTTCCGAAAGGTTTTATATCTTCTTCCTTTACCCTTTTTCTGTGGTATGAATGCAACAACGATATATTGCCTTTTACATTAAATATTCCCAACACTATTAAAATTACGCCGATGACTGTTTGTAATATAAATTCGCCCATAAAAGTTATCTCCATATTAAATCTGACTCTTAACCAACAGACAAATGCACTCAATATGTCCTGTCTGAGGAAACATATCGAATGGAGTGGCAGATTTTATTTTATATCCGTTTTTCATCAAAAAGCGTAGGTCTCTCGCCTGGGTTTCGGGATTGCAGGAAACATAAACAACTCGTTCCGGCTTTACAACACAGAGAGATTTAAGGAATTTCAAGCTACATCCCGCTCTCGGAGGGTCGGTGAAAACCACATCAAAAACATTACCTTTTTTACATTCCTTTTCAAGGTATGTGCCTGCATCGCCACAGATAAAATTCATATTATCTGCTGCGTTGAGCTTTGCGTTAATTTCAGCGTCTTCAACTGCAGATGAAACAACTTCAACTCCGACTCCGTTTTTGGCTTTTGATGAAGCAATAATGCCGATTGTTCCGGTGCCGCAATACGCATCAAGAAAAGCGCTGTTTTCATTAAGCTGCGCCAGGTCAATCGCCTTTTGATAAAGTGCCCCGGTCTGCAAGGGATTTATCTGATAAAAAGAACGGGATGAAATTCTGAAAACTTTATCACAAAGTTTGTCTTCAATATATCCGTCACCAAAAAGTATGATTTCTTTTTCTCCGTTCATAATAACGGCATCGCCTGTATAAACGCTTCTGACAACGGTGGTGATTTCGTTATGTTTTTTTATAAGGGCGTTTACAAACTGCTTTTCCTTCGGGAACTCACCCTCACCTGTAACAACAGTAACCATCACCTGCCCTGTTGCCTCGGCAAATCTTACAGATGCACTTCGCAAAATACCCTTTTTGCTTTGATGATTATATATTTTTATTTTAAAACTTTTTATAAGTTGGGCAAGAGTGTTAAAAATTTTATCAGCAATCTCAGGCTGAATCAGACATTTATCAACAGCGGCAACCTCACCCTTTGATGATTGGTATATACCCCATCTCACGGTTTTATTTCTGTCTTCAAAAAAGACGGCACTCGCCTTGTTTCTATACCGAAACTCTGCGGGTCCCGGAACAATCCTTTCAACGTTACATATACCCGCAAAAGCTTTATTGATTTTACTCTGTTTAAGTTTAAGCTGTTCCTGATATGTCAGATTTTTAAGCTGACAGCCGGAACATTTTCTTGATGTGGTACATAGTGCGTTAACGGTGTTTGTTTTCATAATTAATTCTCTTTAAAATCTGTGTATTTAATTGTGGTTTTTGTGCCTGCGTTTACAGGTCCGCCCGAAACATAGTCAAGATTGAGGCTACCCATATAAAAATTTGTGTTAAAGCTGATTTCAACTGACACAAAATTCTTTGTAGAATAGTCTATAACAGCTTTTATTTTAGCGTTAGAATGTTTGACGGTTGCCCCTGTTGAACTTGCTCCGTATTGGGCAATCTTCGATGTGAATTTTTCAACGGTCATATAGTCCTTTGTCAAAGCTGAAACAGCATCGGTTCCGTCACCGGAACTTTTCTTTAAAGAAAACTCAATGATAACGTTGCTTCCCTGAGCTTCAGCTGACATGTTGCTGATATTCTGAGCTGTAAGCTCTTTGACGGCAAAAACATTATCAATAGCATCACCGGCAAAATATGTTGCCTGAAGGCTTGACACACCTGCCATATCGCCTACTGCATTTTTAAGCGCCGAACGGTATGAATCTGTAGCGCCGTCAATTGAAGCAAGTGAGCCTGTTGAATAAGAAGTAAGCACACAATTATCATTTTTGACAAAGTCAAAAGCTGACTGACGAAAAGCCTTTAATGCGTTGTTGAAATAAGCGATTATTGCCTCCTCACCCACGGGAGCAACAGCAACCACACTCTGATCAGTGGGCTTAACTGTTTTGGTTATATCTGTTGATACAGTTATTTCTCTGTTTGTTGTGATAATATCGTCCTCCTGATTATTATCACCACAGGCGCAAAGACCTGCAACAGAACAAAAAACAATAATTAACGATAAAATTTTAATCCAATTATTTTTCATAAAATCACCCGAAATTATAATTAAAGAGACATCTTCGGAAATTCACCGTAAAGATGCGATGTTTCATTGTGATAAGATAACACAATGTCATCACCGTAACGGCCTGTCCCTTTTTTATAAAAAATAAACTTCGTAACACTTGTGTTGTTAAACGACATATCAAAACCGGTCTGCGGCGGAATTTTTAACGCGCTGAGAAACATCGATGTGTTAAAACAGCCGTGAGCTGTAAGCATAACTTTTTCACCTGAATCAAATCGGTCAAAAAGATAATTCCATATTTTTTGGGCTCTTTCAAGATTCCAATAATCATCAGTGCCTTTTGAAGTGACAATCATTCTCTGTGCTGACATTCCCTGAGCAAGTTCAACAGGATAACTTTGTTTGAACTCATCTAAAGTGAAACCGTAATACTCATCGGGAACACCTGTTTCTGAAAGCTCGGGAATAATTTCAATCTCTTTAGCACCGCCGCAAGGCTGATCTTTTATAACCTCATAAGCGGTTGAAACAGCCCGTCTTAATCCGCTTGAAAAAACGCAATCAAGAGCGCAGTCTTTAAATCTCTGACCAAGCAGCCACGCCTGTCGCTCACCGTCAGGGCTAAGAACAGGGTCTTCCCTGTCAACAAAGCTGACATCTTCCCTGCCGTTATGACCTATGTTGCCCATAGATTCGCCATGGCGAACAAGATAAACCTGAAGTTTTATGATTCCGTCTGACATTTTTTCACCCCATCAAAGAGAAAAATCTTCCTGAGTAAATACAGGCATTTCAGGAGCTCTTCTCGGAACTCTTTTGAGGGGATCATATTCAAATTTTTTGCAGCTTGAGTCAGGCTTACGGATACCTGTTTTTTTGCACAGAATTCCGCTGCCGTCAGGAAGCTCTGTTCCGAAACTGCAGATAGCACAAACCTGTGGAACTTCTTTGCAATCAATAAGATTCTTTTTCATTTTTATCATTCCTTGAACAAAACTATTCTTATACATATTATCACATTTTTCTTTTGGGGGCAAGGTCTAAAATTATCAAAGCCGATAAAAATAACATACCTGCCGTAGCAGAGGCTGAAACAGACACTCCTTGGGGTATTATTTCACCTGCATTTGAAAAAACCGACACCTGACACGGAAAGATTTTAAAAAGCAACCACGCAATCCCCATTGAAACAGTGGCAGTAAAAAGCCGTGAGACTAAAAAATATCTGTATTTAAGCCCTACACAGGCAATATGAGTCAGAAGCTGACCGTGAACAGCTAACCCTGAAAAGCCAAGCACAAACGCTGTCACAGGCAAGGGGAATGATGAAGCAGAAGCTTTGCTGCCAACAGTAACCTCGGCAATCATATTCATTAAGCATCTTGAATTTTCAGACAGAGGAAGATTATTTAACACACCAAGCAAAGCTCCAAAAACAATAATCCAACCACAAACACCCAAAACAGCTGTTACCCCTTCACTTACAGAAGCTGTCAGCGAAGAAAGATTGTTGTTTGTTTCATAAACCTTATTATCCGGGTCTTCGCTGTTAAAAATTTTAGTTGCCACCCCTGTCACTACTGACGCCAGACACAGGCTGATTAACAAAATCCATCCTGCCTTTTTATTATTGAGAGTGAAAGCTCCAACAATATTTATCACAAAAGCAGGACCGGGATTAACGCAAAAAAGCATCATTCTTTTGCCTTGGTTTTTTGTAATTAAACCATTTTTTACCGATTGTGAAATCAGCGTTGCCCCTACAGGATATCCACCCACAAGGCTCATAATAAAAATACCACTCGTCTGACCGGGCAAAGAAAAAATAAAGCGGAACACCTTATCTGCAATTTTACCGTTAAAAGAAAAAAGCCCGGCTCTGATAATGTAACCTGACACAACCATAAACGGCAACAATGACGGAACAACCGACATCAAGCACACATCAATAGCCTTTTTTGCGCCTTCTGTTGCCGAATCACCGTCAAAAATCAAAGCGCACATCACCAGAATAGCAACAAAAATTTTAATCAGATTTTTTATGGTATTATTCAAACAAATCACCCATAAATATATATGGCTGACCTATATTAAAATTACAGGTGATTTAATGAAAAATAAAAAAGCTTCCTCTTTTATCCGTAAATTTGATTTACCTGAAGACATATCAAAAAACGGTTACCATATCGAAATTTTCAATTCCTGCGCCGTTATTGACGGGTGCCGCAGCGTAGCTGAATACAGCAACGGAAAAATCCGGCTCAACCTCACCGATGTGTGTATCAGCGTTGTCGGCAACAACCTTTCAATCCGCAGTTTTGATTGCAGTCAGGTCACAATTGACGGACATATATCATCCGTTGAATTTAACTGAGGTGGCGTATGTTTTTTATTGAAATTTTAAGATATTTTACAGGCTATATTCATTTCAGCGCAACAGGAGGTTTCGGCGAAAGGTTTATAAATCTTTGCTCAGTTCACAATATTCCTTTATGGAACATTGTGTATCATGATGATTTTTTTGAAGCCTGTACCTCTTGTGAAGGCTATTTAAAAATTGCCGTATGCGCACGAAACAGCGGTGTAAAAATAAGACGGCTACATTCTGTCGGCATTCCGTTTATTCTGAGCAGATTAAAGTCACACTATGGTTTGTTGATAGGCCTGATATTTTTTATTGTGTGTTTTTCTGTTTTATCCGGCAGAGTCTGGATAATTGAAATAGACGGCAATAAAACAATCCCTGATGATGTTATATACTCTGCCGTTGAAGAAGCAGGGCTGAAAAAAGGCGACAAAACCGATGAGCTTAATGTTGTCGGATTATCGCTTAACCTTTGTAAAAGCAACAACAGACTCGCCTGGGCAGCGATAAACGTCAGCGGTTGCTGTGTTTATATTGATATCACTGAAGCTGACACAACGCCCAGAATCAATTCAACCGATGGCGCTTATAATATTGTGGCAACCAAAGATGCTCAATTAGTTGTTGTTGAGAGTTATCGGGGCACAGCTCAGGTTAAAAATTTCAGCTCGGTTATGAAAGGTGATATTCTTATAAGCGGAACGGTTGATAATAAAAACGAAACTACTTCTTTTCTTCATGCGTCAGGTTATATTGTCGGAAGAACAACAAGCAACATCACTCAATCTGTCGCAACAACCCTTAAAACTGTTGTAACCGAAAAAATCAAAACAGTTTATCACCTGAACTTTTTCGATAAAACTCTGACTCTCGGCATTACCCCTAACAAATATTCTCAAAAATTTTCACAAACAAAAGAATTGACCTTTTCATCAAAAGCTCTGCCGTTAAGCGTAACAACTGACAGCTATTACTCTGTAAGTTATAAAAACAAAACCCCATCAGAGCAAATTATAAAAAAAATTCTGATAAACAGTTTTATGAATGATGTTGCTGACTTTTCAGAAGGTAAGCAAATTGTTGATGTGACTTTGTCGTTTAACCAAACCAAAAATTTTGCTGAAATAAACAGTGCGTTTATCTGTTATGAAAATATTGGTGCAGAAGCTCCTCTTGAAACAGAATTTATCGAACAAAACGACAACAAAAAACCGCCCGATACATAATCGTATCGGGCGGAAGATTATTTATTTGCAGATTTCATCAAGCTTCAAGAAGACCTGTTGCAATCTGAAGCACGATAAGTGCGTCACCTGAGTTGACTGCGCCTGAGCCGTCAATATCAGCGTTTGTAAGTGAAGTGCCTGTAAGGCTTACAAGACCTGTTGCGTGCTGAAGAATAAGCAACGCATCAGCAGCCTTAACACCGTTTACGCCGTCAATGTCAGCGCTGAGCTTTTTGGTGTAGACGTGTCTGATATATTCACCGCAATCACCACAGCTGATTTCATTCTTACCCTGGAATTTCCATGTAGGTCTTGTAACAACAGTTGTTACATATTCACCGTGACCTTTAGCTGCAATTTCCTGAGTAGCTGTAGCTTCACCGCACACTGTACAAACTTTATGTTTCATACCAACTCTTGTGCAGGTTGCTTCAATGATAACTTCCCAATTGCCGGCTCTGTGAGCTTTTTTGTCAATTGAGCTGCTTTCATAAATTTCGTTACATACTGAGCAATAGTGGTTATGTGCACCCTCTTTAGCGCAAGTTGCTTCAATAACTTCCCACTCACCTGATTTATGGCCTGTTGCTTTTGTTTCTTTGTTTTCATAAACCTTTTCACAAACTGAGCAATAATGCTCCTCAAGACCATCCTGTTCACAGGTAAGAGCTGTTACTGTTACCCATTCGCCTGAAGTATGACCAACAGGATCTTTTTGGATTACTTCGAGGTCTGTGTCACAAACTGAGCAATATCTTACTCTGTGTTCACCTGTTTCACAAGTGGGTTCAGAGAGATTGAGCCATTCATCCTTATGACCTGCAGCTTCGATTACTTCTGTATCATATAATTCTTCGCAGTTTACACAATAACGAACTTTGATACCGGGCTTATCGCAAGTAGGTTCTTTTGTTGCAACCCATTCACCTGCTACACACTCAGCCTCAGCAACGTCACGAGTCTGAGCCTCGCCTTCATAATAACCGCAGAAGCGGCACTGATATGTTTCAACACCCTTAGATGTGCAGGTAGGTTCTGTTGTTACAATCCACTGCATATCATGGTCAACAACGGGAATTTCTTTTTCATCCTGAGCATCTCCGCAGTTTGTACATACATAAGCTTCGATACCGGGTTCCTGACAAGTGGGCTCTTTGATAACCTTTTTCTGATATGTTGTATGAGTAAGAGCAGGAATTTCTCTTTCTTCAATAACGCTTTCACAATCAGCGCAATATACTACTTCTTTACCTGCAACGCCGCAGCTTGCTTCTGCAACAACAACCCAGACCATCTCTTCGGGAGTTTTGTGGTCAGTTACAGGAATTTCTGTAGTTGAGATTACCTTGTTACAATCCTGACAAACGTTGTTAGCAACACCTGTTGATGTGCAAGTAGCTGCCTTTTCAACAACTTCAACTATAACGCCGTGAGACTCTTTAGCCTCAGCAACCTCTGAATCATCACTGTATCCGCAGTATGAGCAGGTTTTAACAATCTTACCTGCTTCAAGACAGTCAGTGTAAACAACTTCTTCTGTGTAATATGTTGACTCTTCAGTGTGATAGGGGCAAAGAATTGTAAACTCAACATCTTTTGTTCCGAGGTATTCGCCTCTACCTGAAACAGTGATCTTAGCTGTTCCGAGGTTGATGTTGTTTGAGTATAATACTGTGTAATCCTCACCGAGGGTCATAAGCTGATTTTTAGAGTTGTAAACTTTGAAAGCAGAAAGCTCAACAGGGCTGCCTGTGTAATAAACAGCTTCATCAAGGCCCTCAAACTTACAATTAGCAACATTTTCAAAATACTCAACTTTGTGAGAATTTTTCTTTGCATATACATCGGCTGTTGAACCTTCAAGACATTTTACAACGAAGTCAGAAGGTGTGCCGTATAATGAGTTTGCGCCGAATTTTGTTTTGTCAGAAAAAACAGTAAGCTTTTTAAGGTTTTTACAGCCAAAGAAAGCAGCTGTTCCGACTTCAGCAACATTTTCACCCAAAACAATTTTTGAGATTGTGTCGCAATCAAGGAATGCACTTGATCCGATTGAAACAACAGGACATGCGCCTCTGAGGTCATTAGGATCATCATAAACAGCAGGAATTGTGAATGTTGATGCATTAG
>JAZRME010000100.1:0-1714 GCA_045647325.1 Acutalibacteraceae bacterium
CAAATATTTTTAACACTATTTCTCTTGAGCAATACAAAAAATCAGGCGTTGAAAAAGCGTTGGTTTCGCCTGAACTGACTCTTACCGAGATAAAAGCTCTCGGAGGCGAATTGCCGAGAGGTGTTTTTGCTTACGGAAAGCTTCCTCTTATGCTGACAAGAAACTGTCCGGTCAAAAATGTCAAAACCTGTGGCGAATGCAAACAATCAGGCTCTCTGACCGACAGAAAAAACACCACCTTCGCTATTGACTGCTCCGGTGGTATGAGTGAAATTTTAAATTCAAGACCTGTTTATATGGCTGACCGTCTGAATGAAATCAAAAATGTTGACTTTATTCTTTTATATTTCACTGACGAATCAAAGCAACAGGCTCAGAATATTATTAAGCAATATCTTGTCGGCGGCAAACCCCAGGGTGAGTTTACCAGAGGACTTCTTTACAGAGGTGTTGAATAATGATAAAAAAACTGCAAAAAAATCTTCCCCTTACCTGTGACGGAATTTTAATTGTAAACGAAGAAAACCGACGGTATTTCACAGGTTTTCATTCTTCGGCAGGTATGCTGATTGTTACCCGTGATAACGCTGTTTTTTTAACCGACAGCCGTTATATTGAGGCAGCGCAAAATAAAATCACCGACTGTCCGGTTATGGAATCAAAAAAGCTCAAAGACCAGATTCCTGACATTTTAAAAGCAGTCGGACTCGATAAAAAACTTATGCCGAAGCTTCTTGTTGAAAGCGATAAACTTACAGTGAACGAGCTTAAATATTATCGCCATCTTTTTAAGCCGATCAGACTCTCCACTGTCGGTGGTGATAAAATTATAAACACTCTTCGTGAAATCAAAACTCAAAAAGAGCTTGACTCAATAATCAAAGCTCAGCGTATCGCTGAAAAAGCATTTGAAAATGTGCTTAACTTTATCAAGCCGGGCGTGAGCGAAAAAGAGATTGCTCTCGAACTCGATTTTTATATGCTCAGAAACGGAGCTGAGGCGCTTTCTTTTGACACTATAGCTGTCAGCGGCAAAAAGTCATCAATGCCTCACGGTGTGCCTGATGAAAAAATCATTGAAAACGGTGACTTTATCACAATGGATTTCGGCGCAGTTGTTGACGGATATCACAGCGATATGACCCGCACCGTCTGTGTAGGTGAGCCAAGTGACAAACAGCGTGAAATTTATAATATAGTTTTATCTGCTCAGGAAAACGCCTTAAAAATAATCAGAGCTGGTGTAACAGCTCAGCAGGTTGATTCCGCTGCCCGTGACATTATCAAAAACGCAGGTTACGGTGAGTTTTTCCGTCATGCAACAGGCCATGGTGTAGGCATTGAAATTCACGAAGGCCCTGTCGTTGGCGGCAACCCAAAAATCACGCTCAAAACAGGTAATATTGTCACAGTTGAGCCCGGAATTTATATCCCCGACGAGTTCGGAGTCAGAATTGAAGATATGGTTTATGTCACCGATGACGGCTGCATGAACCTGACCTGTTCTCCAAAAAATTTAATAATATGTTAAATTTAAAATATTTATTTGAATTGAAGTATTATTTGTGTTAAAATAAAGTGAATTTTATTAAGGAGGTATTCCTTTGGCTGAAGATACAAACAAAAAAGCAGGTTCTCCCGAAAATGAAGAACCTCAGAAAGATTGGGAATGGGACGCTCAGGTGCCCGACGCTCCCGTTGACACTGTTGAAAT
>JAZRME010000101.1:0-1656 GCA_045647325.1 Acutalibacteraceae bacterium
CGATATTGAAACAACAGGAGCGACCCTCAGTGAATGTGGCAAAATGCTGTTTCTTGCAGGGGCTCAGAGAGTATGTTGCCTCAGTGTTGCGGCAACAAAATTAAAAAAGAAAGGACGAGACTGATGATAGGAACAAGTATATGTTTTGATCTGGGAACAGGATATTTGTCGGTTTTCGTTCAGGGTAAGGGAATAATTGCCAACGAACCCAGCGTTGTTGCTTATGACGTTGAAAATGAAAAAATCAGCGTTCTCGGAAAAAAGGCTTACGAAATGATTGGCAAAACACCGGATTGGATTGATATAATAAATCCTATAAAAGACGGTGGAATTGCTGATTATCAGATTGTTCAGAATATTATCGGTTATTATGTTCAGAAGGTTTGTCAGAATAAGATTTTAAAACCCAATGTGCTTATCAGTATTCCTTGTGATATGAATTCTGTGGACAAGCGTTCTGTTCTTGAAATGGCTACAGCTTCAGGCGCCTCAAGAGCGTGTCTTATTGAGGAACCGCTTGCTGCGGCAATCGGCGCAGGTGTTGATGTCAACAGCTACCACGGAACTATGATAGTTGACATCGGTGCCGGAACAACCGATATTGCTGTTATCGCAAGAGGTATGGTTTGTTCATCAAAATCTGTTAAGGTAGCAGGTAATTTATTTAATGATGCAATAATAAGCCTTGCCAGAAAAGAAAAAAATCTTATTATCGGTTATCAGACAGCCGAAATAGTTAAAAAAGATATAGGCTGCACCAACTTCCTTGAGGCTGAACTTGCTTTGAGAGTTGTCGGCAAAGATGCCTCAACGAATCTGCCGGTTTCGACCGAAATAACCTCTGCTGATGTGTTTCTGAGCCTGAACGATCATCTTGAAATGATTGTTGAGTCGATTCGTCAGGTGTTAGAAAAAACACCTCCGGAGCTTACGGCTGACGTGTCAAAAACAGGTATCACAATCACAGGCGGCAGCGCACTTCTGACAGGTATTGAGCGTTATATTGAATACCGAACGGGTATCACAACCCGTGTGGCAAAAGACCCTCAGACCTGTGTAATCAGGGGAATGGGCAGAATATTAAAAGCTCCGAGACTTCTTGAAAGAAACGGTTATTACTTCAAAACCCGACAGGAACTTGTAGGCTACGAAGAATAATATATTTAAAACCACCGATACATCGTTATCGGTGGTTTTTGACTTTTCAGACACTTTATTTTAATAACTACTTGTTATTTTTGTTTGCTTGATGTATTATTATATCGAAATTTAAACGATAGGGGTTTGATTTATGAGTAAAAGTGTAAAAGATATTCTTGCGATGATTGAAGAGCATGGCATTGAAATGGTTGACTTCAAAATGGTTGATATCAACGGTCAGTATCGTCATGTTACAATCCCTGCTTGTAATTTTTCAGAGGACACAATGAAAAGCGGTATCGGTTTTGATGCCTCAAACTACGGTTATGCCGTTGTTGAAAAGAGTGATATGGTCTTTATTCCCGACCCTGACACAGCTGTTATTGATCCTTTCTGTTCAATTCCGACTTTGTCAATGACAGGTAATGCAATGATCATTGACTCACCTGAAAATCGCCCTCTTGCTCAGTATCCGCGTAACATCGTTCTTGCAGCAGAGCAATATAAAGTCGGAGG
>JAZRME010000102.1:0-12311 GCA_045647325.1 Acutalibacteraceae bacterium
TGAACGTGAGATGCAAAGGTCCTGAAGGCCGGGTTTGATGAAGTTGTTGATCATCTCTTTTTTACGGCTTTCGGGGTAAATGAAGTTGGGGTTTGATTCAATATAATCTTCAAGCTGTTTCTGATATTTGCTCATCCTGAAGAAATATGCTTCTTCTTTAGCGGGTTTGACTTCACGGCCGCAGTCGGGGCATTTGCCGTCAACAAGCTGTGATTCAGTCCAGAAAGATTCACAAGGTGTGCAATAAAGACCTTCATATTCACTTTTATAAACATCGCCTTTATCAAGAAGCTTTTTAAAAAGCTTCTGCACAGCTTCTTCATGTTCTTTATCTGTTGTGCGGATAAATTTGTCATAAGTGGTGTTAAGGCAATCGCAGATAGCCTTGATTTCACCTGCTACACCGTCAACATATTCCTTTGGTGAAATACCTGCTGCTGCAGCGTATTCTTCAATTTTCTGACCGTGTTCATCGGTGCCTGTCTGAAAAAATACATCGTATCCCTGCATTCTCTTAAATCTTGCAAGAGCGTCAGCGAGAACAATTTCATAACTGTTGCCGATATGAGGCTTACGGGAAGTGTAAGCTATGGCTGTTGTAATATAATACTTACCTTTATTCATAAATAAACCTCCAATAAAATCCAATCCATAATATTATACCATTTTATCCCGATTTATCAATAGGAAAAAACAAAAAAATAGGGATCGGAAAAACCGATCCCTTAAGAAGATGTATTTAAGCTGTTATAAGACCTGTTGCGAGCTGAAGCACCAACAAAGCATCGTTTGAAAGAATTTTGCCTGAACCGTCAAGGTCAGCGTTGGCAAGAGAATCGCCTGTGAGTGTCATAATACCTGTTGCATGCTGAAGGATGCACAATGCGTCAGCTGATGTAACCTTACCGTTTTTATCGATGTCGGCGTTACATTTTGCTACTGTGATTGTCTTGCCTTCATAATTACATGTTGAGCAGACTTCCTTATTTGTGCCTGTTTTGTTGTAGGTGGGACGAGTAACAACAACTGTATTATAAGTGTGTCCTTTGGCTTCGATTGTCTGTGTTTTTATAAGAGTGTTACAAGCAGTACATCTCTGCTCTTTGATACCTGAAGCTGTGCAGGTAGCCTCTTTGACAGTCTTAAATTCACCAGCAGTGTGACTTGTTTTTGCAATAGTTTCTGTTTTAAGAACTTCGTTACAAGAGGTACATCTCTGCTCTTTTGTGCCTGTTGCTGTGCAGGTAGCTTCTTTTACAACTTTAAATTCACCTGCGGTGTGGCTCTTTTTAGCAATTGATTCTGTTTTAAGAACTTCGTTACAAGCAGTACATTTCTGCTCTTTTGTGCCTTCAGTTGTGCAGGTAGCTGCTTTGACAACTTTAAATTCACCTGCGGTGTGGCCTTTTTTAGTGATTTTTTCTGTTTTGATAAGTACATTACAGTCTGTGCATCTCTGCTCTTTTGAGCCGTCAGTTGTGCAGGTAGCTTCTTTAACAACCTTAAATGCACCTGCAGTGTGGCCTTTTTTAGCAATAGCTACTGTTTCAAGTACTGTGTTACAAGTGGTACATCTCTTTTCTTTTGAACCGTCAGTTGTGCAGGTAGCTTCTTTAACAACCTTAAATGCACCGCCGACATGATCTTTGACAGTGATGTTAAATGTAGCCTGAGCGCTGGTGCCTGCCTCAGTATAAGTGATTGTAACAGTCTTCTGACCAACTGAAGATGAGTCAAAGCTGACTGTGTAGTTAGTAACTGCTTTGTTTGTGCCGTTAAGATAGTTTACTTTAACAACAAGACCTGCAGGGTCAAATGACTGACCTTTGCAATATGTTGTTTTTGAAGGAAGAGAATCGATTACAACCGAAAACCTCTGCTGAGTATAAACAGGGCTGGTTGGCTTGACAGAAATATTATTAAGAGAGCCGTTTTCTGATTTTGTAATCATACAGTCAGCAATTTTAAAAGTGATTGAATAGGTGCTTTTTGTTTCGGTAATTTCAAATGTAGCTATAAAAATAGCGCCTGTTTTGGAATAGCCGTTTGAATTTAAATTGATAAGTGAAAAATTATTAGCGGGTTTTTGAGCTTCAGGGTTCGACGAAGTAAGACTTCCGCTGCTGTTACAGTTATCGGAGTTTTCAATAGCGGTACACTTAAGACCGTCAGAAGGCTCAAACTGAACGTCAAGCGAGTTGAATGAACCGCTTACAAGGTTAAATGCAACTTTAATTGTTTTATCTGATGCCGAATGCGCCGTAGCAGAAAAAACAGGTGTCGTTACATTATCAGCTGCAACGGAGTTTACAGCTGTGATAGAGAAAGCTGTGAAAACCATTACGATTGCCATTACGATGGAAAGAACTTTTTTCATAAATTATACCCCTTTACATTAATATGTAATTTAAGTATATATCTGTGTCTGATTGTTTGTCAAGAAAATATTGTAAAAAAAGCAGGATAAGTCTGAAATAGAATTATCAGCGTTTTAATGTGTCTATCAATCCGAAATGTTCAATATAAAAATTGTGGGTTTCTGTTTCGTCTGCGTTAAGTCCGATAACTTTTCCGTGGTCACCCTGTCGGGTTTCCATAACATTCCATATTCCTTTCTTGATTTTTTCAGAGTTGAAATCAACCCACTCTTCTCCGTTGGGATACTGAGCTGAAACAACACTTACAAGTCCGTCGTTAGGCTGCCATGTTTCATCAATAATTATGCCTCCGGGGGTTGTGCCCTTATATGAGCCCATAGCTATTGATGTGGGGTAAAGCAAAGCAAGGGTACCGCTGTCGGGAACTTGTCCTCTTAAAAGGCTTCCTTCTTTTGTAGTGAGATAGGAGTAAGAAAAATAATAAACATTTTCAACTGTTTTAATTGTGGCGTTAAGCTCGGCAGCGCCGTCAGGTGAAAGGTCATAACCTGCATGGTCATCGGTGAGCTGAGCTATTGATGAGTATGCGTCTGCAATTTCGCTCTTGTCGCCGTTTATGTTGCCGATACCGAATTGGTCAAGCATAAAATCATAAACACCGTTTGCAGGACTTGCTATATCAGCCAGACCGAAGCATAAAGATACAAGCAATTCTGTTGAGTCTGAAAATCCTGCGACAGAACCGATTGAATCAATAACGCAGGTGAGACTTGAACCGTTGTGAGGAGCGCACAATGATGTTACGCTGAAAATCCAATCGCCTTTTTTACCGGTGAAAAGGGGAGAAGTTTCTTCGCCTGTTGCGTTCATTTCAGCTTCGCTGCCGTATTCGAGCAAGGAGGTGAGAAGTCTGACTGTTGCCCCACCGAAGCTGTGACCCACAAGGTTGATTTTTATACGCTGACCGCCATTGATTTTCTGGCCCCAGTTTTCAATAAGCGGGGTAGTGTATTCCCTGCCGTAACGGGCGTGGTTGTGTTCTTTTGAATGAGCTTCACCGTAGTCAACGGTTGTTCCTGTAAGTTGAGCATAAAGCTCACATACTCTGTCCCACGAGCTTGACATAGGGCCGACACTCGGCGAATAAACCTCATATCCCTGCTCTCTGAGATAAACTGTCAGGTCGCCTGTGGTTGCGCCCCAATATGTAACAGTGTTGTTGATACCTGTTGTTTCACCCCAGCCACCGAGACCGTGAACAAGCACATACGGATACTCAACCTTACCGCCGCACAAAGCCCACCAGGCTTCTTTGATTCCGCCATAATAAGCAGGTACACCGATAGCTGTTACAAAAATACATAAAGCTGCCACAACAGCAATTATTTTTTTGAAGCTGAATTTCTTTTTATTGTTGCTGTTTATATCTGTTTCGATTGACGGAATATCATCGTCTTTAACAGGTGACTCACAATCATCATCTTTTAAAAGGTAATCGGTTGAAACACCGAAAAGCTCACTCATCGCAAGAATCTTATCTGTTTCGGGAATGGAAACACCTGATTCCCATTTTGAAACAGACTGGCGTGATACACCTAATTTTTCGGCAAAAGCCTCCTGAGAAAGTCCGGCTTCTTTTCTTAATTTTAAAATTTTGTCGCCTGTTGTCATAATCCACACTCCTTTTCTAAGCTAATTATACATCAAGGCATAGTCTTTTTCAAGCAATATAGCTTTACATTTATAAAAAAAGATATGTGAAACTGACTTTACATATAAATTGAAACACGGTGGCAAACTATTGTCTGCCACCGCTTTTAGAGAAATCTTAAAAAAGATTACAGCTTAATATGTTTTAACTTTATCTTTGCTGCAGGTTTATTATAACAATGCTTTGTTACTGAATTTTATAATCCTGATTAACAAACTGTGTATTTTGTGAAGCAGGTGTTAATTTTTTATTACGGGAATAAGTAACGGCTTTTCGTCTGTTACAATTTCACTTATAACGGAGTTCTGCTCTTTTATCATATCTGTTGTTGTGTTGAATTTTCTGGCGATGTCCCATAATGTTTCTTCTTTGTCAGGGAAATATACCACCACACATGAGCTACGGCTTTTATTGCCTTTGGCTACATCAGCGCTTATTAGAGCATCAGCCTGTGAAACAGAGAATATATCTGCGCTTACGATAAATTCACCTTTGATGTCGGCTTTGCCGCCGGTGAATGAGGTTATGTTAAAACCTGTAGGGATTACGTCTTCATCAGATATGATACAACGCTGAGAATCAATGCTCCGGCTGAATTCAAAATTGACCTCACGCTGACAAAAAACAGGTCTGTTTTCTGAGTCAATAGCGATAATATTTATGGGCACAACGGTATGTAAACTTAACTTACCGTCATGTATATTCTTGTTAACATCGGGTTTATCCCACCATATACAACAGATTTTTTGTCCGTCAAGTGAATTGAGATCAATGGTAAATTTCTGAACGGAAATTTCTTTCAGGTTTTTATCAAGCTTTAAAAATTGACGGCTTTCATAATTTGTCTGAAGCTGACCGTCAATAGAATATGCATCGGTGATGCAACTTATCTGTGAAAGTGTATAAGCTTTGATACACGCAGCAGCGATACAGTTGATTTCAATTAACCGTGAAACAGAGTCAACATCATTGACGGTTTTACATTGACAACTCTGTATTTTCATTCTGACACAAACAACAGAGTTTTCGTCAGCGCCCTGAATGTCAATGACCTGACTGACAGGTATGGTGTGACAAAAGGTGGCGTTATTCCCCGGGTTATTGTCGGAACAATAAATAACGGTAATACCAACTTCACCTTTTATAAGAATTTTATCTTTGGCTGCTTTGGTTTCGTTAATTACCGGTGTAGCATAACAGGCTATGATTCTCTCAACCGGCAGGTAGTCAGGAGGCAGCTCTGCTGTTTCACCCAATGTGAAATTTTTTGACTCAACAGCGCAAAGGCTTGAGATTTCAAAATTTTCTGTTTTTGTCTGAACTGAAGTGTCAGCGATTTTGTTTATACATTCATACCCGCAAGGCGCTGATATTTTAAATCTTATATGAAGTTGTGAATGTATTTCTGCCCGTCTTTTGTTAATAGCACGGCAGTTGGTGTATTGAACGCTGACGTTTGTTTCAAGAGCACCCTGAGCATCGTCACCTGATTGGATAAATTTTGAAAAAGGATAGTTTTGCTCACAGGTGCAGATATTGTCGTTTTCATCAGCATAAATAATTCTCACAAGAGCGTTACCGTCAACGCATACACGATCGCCTGAAATTTTATCTGAAGTGATTTCGGGAATGATGCAACATTTAAGCACTCTTGAAATATCAGCGCAGTAATCAGGTAGCGTTATGTCGCAGTCAACAGACTGTTCACACGAGCCCTCATATAAAATTTTTAACATTCCCATATTTTCGGTTGAATAATCTAAAGCCATAAACCTCACCTTTAAAATTTATTTTCATCACATTATATGATGAGTCAGGTAAGAATATAACAAAAAAATCAGGCGTCAGTTTTATACTGACACCTGATAAAAGTTATTGTGTTTGAGTCGGGGGAGGTGAATGTTGCTTTTCTTTTTTTTCAAGACCTTCTTTGATAAGCTTATAAATAACAGCTGTCAGAGGCACGCCGATTATCATACCTCCGATGCCCATAACTCCGCCGCCGATTGTTACCGCAGCCAGAACCCATATACCGGGCAGCCCCATTGATGAGCCGACAACTTTCGGATAAATAAGATTGCCTTCGATTTGTTGCAAAACAACAATGAATATAAGAAATACCAGCGCTTTGGCAGGTGACTCGGTCAGAATGAGAAACGCACCTACACCGGCTCCGATAAATGCGCCGACAATAGGAATAAGCGCTGTGAAAGCCATCAATGCGCTTATCATGGCAGCGTAAGGAATGCGCAGAATAAGCATACCGATAAGGCATAAAACACCAAGAATAACAGCCTCTGTGCATTGACCGACAATAAAACGATGAAAACAATCGTTGGTGAGTCTGAGAATATGAGCTGATTTTTCATATATTTTTGTCGGAATATATGCTTTTGTCAATCTTGTGAATCTGTCAGAAAGATTGTTTTTATCAATCAGAACATACAAAGCAAAAATCAAACCGATGATAACGCTTGATACAACAGAAACAGTTGATGTAACGGCTGTGACGGCGATATTCATAACGTCACCGAGGCCTGAAGATACTGTTGTGAAAATGCTGTCGATTTTTGACTTCCAGTCAATTGACATAATTGCAGAAACGATGTTTTCGGGAATGAAGTCAAATTTGTTGAGCTTTGAAATAATAAACTCAACTGCTCCCGGAATTTTAGTTATAAGAAGCTGGATACAATCAGCCAATTGAGTTGCAACCAACCACATAACAAGAACAATGATGCCTAACAGCGTTATTATTGAACCTGCAAGGCAAACAGGCCTACGGCTTTTGATAACAGCCTTTTTGACAGATTTAGGGAAATAGTGCCTTTCATAAAAGCTCATGAGAATGTTTATCATATAAGCTAAAACCAGACCTATTATTATAGGTGTTGCCGATGAAAAAACAGTTTTTATGCCTGATGAAATTGATGGCCAATAATGAATGCCCAGATATATTATAAAGATAAAAGCCGCAACTTTAAGATAAGATTTAAAGCTTTTCTTTTTCATAAAAGGTTCCTTTCATTTTACAAAAAAGCCCCCACCGAAACGATGAGGGCAATTTCAATTATAAAACATCAATGTTAATGTCGTAATCCGGCATATATTTGCCTTCAGCAAAGTTTCTTGCTCTGAAGATAACCTCATCATCATAAACTTCAACCATATAGCCGATACCTGAAATATTACCTGCATCATCACCGTCTTTGTTTTCAATAGTGATTGACGGAACATTGATTGAATGAATCTTTCCTACAAGGTCATAAGAACCGACACCGAATCCCTGATGAAGATGACCGCTGATAAGGATGATATTATCGTAACGGTTCATAATTTCATAAAGTGCATCTGACTGATCGCCGACAGAACCTGCGCCCTCAACTGAGCTGTTCCATGCGTTTTCGATGTTGTTTGTGCCCTTAAGAGGCTGATGAAGAACAACAAAAGTGGGTTTGCCTGTGGCTGAAGTTTCTTTAAGAGTTGCGTCAAACCATTCAAGCTGAGCGTCGCTGATGTAAGCTTCTTCAAAAACCATTTTTTCAGAGCCGAGAACAACAAAATCATATCCGTTAACGTTATAACGGTAATACATTGAGTCAACACTCAGATCACTGCCGCTGTTTTGATTAAGAGCGTTTGTGAATGTTGTGAAATGCTTAAGAGAGTTAGAATATGCACGAAGTCTGATGTCGTGGTTGCCTGTTGCTGTGATGAAGTTTTTAACGCCTGTGGTTGAAAGTCTGTCATAAACAAACTGATATTCACCGTAAAGACCGTTTTCTGTGATATCACCTGCAAGAACAAGAGCGTCAATGGGAGTTTCAGCGTTAGCTAAGTCTTCAGCGCCGCCTCTTACATAAGGCTCACGCTTAAACATATAGTTTGAAATCTGGGGGTCTGCCCATGCAGCGAAGGTCATCTTTACATTGTCTTCATCAATTGCCTTGATAGGTTCAGCTGTTGAAGGCGGAACAAAAACGTTAACTGTGTAAAAAAGTGACATTACAACTGCAAAGAGTTTGTAAAAGGCTGTCCAGAATAAAGATAACAAGCCGTTAATAGGGAAGATCGACATAAAAGTTTCTCCTTTTTGTAAAATATAAGAATATAATACTACCAAGTGTTTGTTTTGTCAATAAAATTACTTGTCAGTTGCTTTGGTTATTTTATATATTTCCTCAGTAGCGAGTCGGGTTTTTGCCACAAAGTCGCCTTCAACTTTAGGAAAACAATAATAAAGCGCTTTTGTGTCACCGATACAAATCATATCACCCAATTCATACCAATAATAGTCTGAATAAAGGCTGTATGATGCCATCGGCTTCTGGATGTAATCGAGCTTTCCGTTGCATCCCGTGAGATGAAATCCGTCTTTGGTGTGAGTGAGACGGCCTTCTCCGATGTTGTAAATACTTTTTGAATTTACAAGCATACGGATGTCAACCGGAATGTCCAGTTTATATTCATCATTTAAAATTTCATTTCTGACACATTCACGTTCCCATTTATACCAATCGGGAATATGGTCAAATTCGGTGTTGCCTTCAAGAGCTTTCATGTAACCTGTTTCAGTCAGCTCATACTTTTTGCCGCAGGCATGACAGGTGAGGGTAGTGCCGACACCTTCTGTTTTGCCTTCTGTTTTACAGTTAGGGCATTTATACAAAACTCTGTTAAGATGATCGGCTCTGAAATTTTCGGTAATTTTAACATTGTTTTGCTGTTGCCAACGGAAGTTATCAAAGTCAAACCTTTTTCTTATAACTGCGTTGATTTCATCGCTGCTCATTTTCTGAATATCATCTTTTGACAAAAGATATTCTACATCAGCGCTTACTTTAGTTTTGCGAAGCTGCAGGTTGTTATAAAGCGGGTCACGGGCAAACGCACCGTATGTGCGGATAACAACCAGGGGTATTTTAAGAGCTTTGACACACTCGCCTAAAGAGTCGGGGAGGGTGGTCGCTGTTCCGTCAAATGAATAACTCGCCTCAGGATACATCAGAATTGAACATTTAAGCTTTTTAACAATATATATCATATCTCTGACGAGGCCTATGTCTGTCACAAATTTGGCTGTAGGAATACATCCTACATTTCTCATAAGCCGTGATCTGCCGACTAATCCGTCAGAGGTGCTGACAATATTGTAAGCTCTCGGATACAGTATCTTTGAGGCTATTTTCAGGTCGATAAAGCTTGAGTGATTCATAAGAATCAGACACGGTTCATCTTTACCGAGCTTATCCATATTTATCTGATTGTAAGTGAATTTAGTAGCAACAAGATCGGGGATTGAAGCAAGTCGTACAATTGTCCTGAAAAAAAGATTGGGCTTTTTAGGCTTCGGTCGGTCTTCTTCCGGAAGCAAAAGTACACTTTCATAATCGGCGTTTGTTGTTTTTATTTTCATATAAAATCCTCTATCTGTGATTTTTCATTGTGTATTGAGCTATTCTCTGAGTGCTGTTTCCGTCACAAGCGGACATAAACTTTTCTCTGAATTGCTTGACTTTGCTCATATCTGTTCCGTTGAGGATGTAGTCAATAACTTCATCATCTGTTGAGGCAATCGGGCCCGGAACAAAATCTTTGTAATTATAATAGTAGCTTCTGGAGTTATCATATTCCTCAAGGTCGTATGCAAAAAATATCATTGGCCTGTCAAGAAGAGAATATTCAAAAACCAAAGATGAATAGTCAGATACAAGGATGTCGGCAGCGCACATAGCTGTGTCAATTCCTATTTCTTTAGGACAAAGAAATACTTTGTCACCCCAGAGAGCTTTAAGCTCATCGCTGAAAGTATCTTCACCTTTTGTAAACGGGTGATATTTAAGAACAAGAACATATTCATCGCCCATGGCTTCTGAAAATTTACCGAAGTCGATAACATTGTCATTGTGAGCCTCTGCTGCTGAATTGCCTCTGAAAGTAGGAGCGTAGAGAATGATTTTTTTGTCTTTGATTTCAGGAATGGCAGAAACGAGTTTTTCCCGGCCCGATGAAACAAAGTTTTTGTCAAAAAATACATCAGTTCTCGGAACACCCATAGGTTTTATAATATTTTCACTGCAGTTAAATGCTTCAGCGTAGCAGGGGATAATGTAATCAGATGAAACGAAAACATCGGTCATTGTGTTGTATCTGGGAAAAATCTCCCACATACATCTGTCACCGCCCCAGTTAGCGTCAAGAGTGGAGTATCCCCACTTTTTAAAAGCGCCGCAGGCGTGCCATAATTGGATAACACGGGTGTTTTTTCTCGGTTTACATGCCCATAACGGGTCGAAGTTATCGGTGATAAAAATTCTTGCGCTTCTTGCATATATAAATTGAAAACGGATATCACCGATAAGTCTTTGAAACGCATTTTCTTCGTTGCCGTATTCAATGCATTTCCAACCGGCATCTTCATAAATCTTTTTGATTTCAACCATATTGTCAGGCAGGGTGGAGTAATATTTGTTATAAGCAAACACAGCCTGATTTTTTTTGACGGGCAAAAGGCACCCGAGCATATAAGCCATACGCCAGACTACATAAAAAACAAACCAGCGTCTGAAAAAGCGGATTTTTTTTATCATATAATCACTCCTTAAAAGACAAAGAGACTGCCCGAAAGGACAGCCTCACATATCTTGACTGAAAATCAAACGGCACGAGTCACCTTGCCGGAGCGTAAGCATCTTGTGCAAGCATATACTCTACGGGGTGAACCGTCAACAATTGCCTTAACACGCTTAACGTTGGGTTTCCATGTTCTGTTAGAACGTCTGTGTGAGTGAGAAACTTTAATGCCGAAAGTTACTGATTTCTCACAAAATTCGCATTTTGCCATTAGAGGCACCTCCTTTGAAATTCACAATATACTGAACAACAGACGATATTTTAACAGAAAGTTTCAATAAAATCAAGAGTTTTATCAAATATTTTTTAAAAAATTTTTTCAAGAACCTATTGCAATTATCATAACAGTGTTGTATAATAGCACAAACGAACAAATGTACGGCAATATGGAGGAATAAATTATGGCAGATAAACAGCAGGCACTTGAAACCGCAATCAAACAGCTTGAAAAACAGTTTGGTAAAGGCACCGTTATGCGCCTTGGTGAAGATCAGGGTCTTAATGTTGAAGCTATTTCAACAGGCTCACTTTCTCTTGATGTAGCTACAGGAATCGGCGGTCTTCCTAAAGGCAGAGTTATTGAAATTTACGGACCTGAATCTTCAGGTAAAACAACCCTCGCTTTACACGCTGTTGCTGAGGCTCAGAAGGCAGGTGGCGAGGCTGCATTTATCGATGCCGAACATGCTCTTGACCCCGTTTATGCAGCTAATCTCGGCGTTGATGTTGACTCACTCCTTGTTTCACAGCCCGATAACGGTGAACAGGCTCTTGAAATAGCTGAGGCTCTTGTCCGCTCAGGCGCTATTGATATTATGGTTATCGACTCGGTTGCTGCTCTTGTTCCGAGAGCTGAGATTGAGGGCGAAATGGGTGACTCACATATGGGTGCTCATGCAAGACTTATGTCTCAGGCTTTACGCAAACTTGCAGGTGCATGTTCAAAGTCCAATACTATTATAATATTTATCAACCAGCTTCGTGAAAAAATCGGTGTTATGTTCGGCAATCCCGAAACAACTACAGGCGGCCGTGCTCTTAAATTCTATGCATCAATCCGAATTGATGTTCGCCGTGTTGAGCAGATCAAAGGCCCCGGCAACGAATTTATCGGAAGCAAAACCAGAGTCAAAATTGTTAAAAACAAGGTTGCTCCTCCCTTTAAAGAGGCTGAGTTTGACATTATGTACGGTAAAGGCATTTCCAAAGAGGGCGAAATTCTCGACCTTGCCGTTATGCTTGAAATTGTTCAGAAAAGCGGTGCATGGTTCTCATATAACGGTGAGCGCTTAGGTCAGGGCAGAGATAACGTCAAAAATCTTATCAAAGAAAATCAGGGTCTTGCCGATGAGCTTGAAGCCAAAATAAAAGAAAATATGGACAGACTCTCAAAAATAGCAAAAGCTTCACCTAAAAAAGTAAAGGGTCCGGCTCCTGCGCCCGTACCTGCTCCGGCAGTGGCAAAAACAGGGGTAAAATTAGACATAGATGTGAATGATGACGAATGATAATCAGCGCTAAAGAAGGCAGATTTAACAAAATACATATCAGTGTTGATGATGAATATCTTATCACTGTTGACAGTGACT
>JAZRME010000103.1:0-8078 GCA_045647325.1 Acutalibacteraceae bacterium
ACTGAGCTTGCGCCGTCCTTAAGCTGAATTGTGATGGTGTAAACACCGTTGTTGTCTACGCAAGTTGCGTTTTTAACATCAGCGGGAGTGAGCTTGGAAGCCTGAAGGAACTTGTGGTAGCTGTCAACTGTGTCTTCTTTAACAACTGTTGCTGTGTATTTGTTTTCTTCGCCAACGCCCATGAACTGATATACGAGGCTCTTGAATGTTTTAAGAGCAACACCTGCTTCGTATGTCTTTTCAACAGAAACTCTTTCTTTTGAGAAAAGAACTTTCTTGTCAACTGCCTTTTTAGTAGCTGCGTTGTAATAGTTAAGAACATCAGCAACTGAAGAAGGAGCCTTTGAGCCTGAAGAAGCGTTTGTGTTAGCCTGAGCATCACCTGCGGGAGCGTCAGTTGAATCCTGAGCACCTGCGTCAGCTGATGTGTCGTCACCTGCAACAACATCATCACCTGCAACTGTGTCGTCACCTGCGATAGTGCTGTCGTCTGTGTAAGAATCGTCTGAACTGTCAGCATAAGAGCTGTCGCTGCCTGAAACGTCACCGCTTACAGAGCCTGAAGAGAGAACTTCTGCAACTTTAACTTTGTTGTCAGCAAGTTTCTGAACGCCGATTGAAAGAGAAACGGCAACAATAGCAACGCAAACGATTGCGCAAATGCCGCTGATGAGAGAAGTGGATACATTAACATCCATTGGTTTCTTAGCCTTTTTTTCTTTTTTAGCTTTAGCCATAAGAGATACAACCTCCTGAATTATAGTGAAATCATTATATATTAAAACTTTGGGTTTTGCAACATAATTTTGAAATTAAAAGCAAAAAATCAGCTGAAATTATCTACAATTGTTCCGTTGGTGGCTGAAATCATAATTTTTTCGTCAGATGACAAAAATCCGACCGACACCTCAACGTCTTTAAAGTTATAATTCTGAAACTCTTCGTAGCAGGTCATAGACATCTGCGCTATTGATTCTGCGAGTGCATTATATACTGTAGGGTCAAGAGTGTAAGCGTAATAACATTCATCATAAGTTTTTGTTGTGTATGAAGCAATTACAACCTGATTTTTTTCTTTATCATAATATCCGTGAGCCTCATATTTCTGAAGCATAAATTGGTGTTCAACATCCTCTATAACTTTTGTTGCCAATTCTTCACGGGTGTCAATTTTTTTGTCAGCCGTTGTTTTTTGAGGGAATTCAGCTGTTGCATTTTTGATAAACTCACCTTTTATCTCTTCTGACCCGGCTGTGTAGCTGTAAGCGCTGATTTCTGCCGTTGCGCAATCGTCTGACAATCTGACAGTAAGAGTTGCTTCTTCATCAGCTTCAATATAATGTGAATAGCTGCCCTCAAAGTCGCCTGTTTTTTCAGAGTTAATGTTATACCCTGTGACGGTAACGGTGAGATTGCTGATAATTGTATCAGTGTTGTTTCTGATTTTATAAATTGCGCTGACTCCGTTTTTTGTTTCTATAAGGCGACTTTCTGTAATTTCAATATCATCTGTTGTTGAGCAGGAAGAGAAGCTGAATAAAACAACAGATGATAAAAGAATTAAGCTTATGGCTTTAATAAATTTTTTCATAATCACTCATCTTTCACAAAAGCCGAAAGGCTGTCAATAAACTGTCTTGCAATTCGGCCTGACATTCCTCCGTGGCGAAGCTCCCAGACTCTGGCTCTGTCAAGAAGCTCATCTTCCGGCATATTGATTCCGGCTCGTTTAGCAAGGTGAATAACAATTTGCTGATACTCTTTCTGAATAGGTTTCATAAAGCTGATTGCAACGCCGAAACGCTCTGCCAATGAAAGTTTTTCCTGCACGGTGTCAGAGTGATGAATGTCAGCCTGAGTATCGTTACGGTCCGACCATGTTTCTTTAATAAGATGTCTGCGGTTTGAGGTGGCATATATCAAAACGTTATCAGGCTTTGGCTGAATACCGCCTTCAATAACAGATTTTAAAAATTTGTATTCTATCTCAAAATCTTCAAAAGAGAGGTCATCAATATAGACGATAAATTTATAATTTCTGTCTTTAAGCGAATCAATCACAGCCGAAAGATAACGGAACTGATATTTATTGACATCAATTATGCGAAGTCCTTTGCTCCAATATTCATTAAGGATAGCTTTGATAGAGGAGGATTTTCCTGTTCCTGCTGCGCCGTAAAGAAGACAGTTGTTAGCTTTTCTGCCTTCCACAAAGTCGAGCGTGTTATCACAAAGCTGTTTTTTCTGGGTTTCATATCCCCATAAATCATCAAGAGTAATATTGCTGAATTTTGTTACAGGCTCGAGAGCGAAATCGTCACCTTTTTCTTTTATGACAAAAGCTTTGTTGACACCAAAAGCTCCGGCACCGCAATCACGGTAAAAATCAGCGATTTCTTTGATAAATTCTTTGTCATCAGCAGTTTTATCAAGACGAATTGCAAGTTGATTTGCCATCCGACCTATTGCAAAGTTTTCTGTATCGGTTTTATTGCTAACAGGGGTGTAATTTTTAAAACTCTGAGCGATAAAATCGTTTTTGATTTCAGCGTTAAAAAGTGAACGGAGAACCTTAGCGTCATTTAATGCGATGTTATAAATTGAACCTGTTTCCATTTCTCTTTTTTCACAAGCAAGAGAAAATGCGTTTTCGTCATTGATAATAAGCAGCGAAAGATAAGCCTTAAGGATATCGCCCTGAAGTGAATATCTTTCTGCTTCAGAGATAATCTGACTGACAGCGCTGAAAGGATCATTGTCGTTAATGAGGTTAAAAATGTTTTTGTAGCCGTTATATTTTCCGTAAAGAATCATTGAGTTTTCCATTTATATTCCTTCTTTCCACGATGAATTATACAATATTGTATAATTTTTTTCAATACTTGTTTTGCCTCTTGATTTAGTATATTAAAATGTAATATAATACAATAAATGTATGATGAATCAGGGGGTGGCCTAATGCTTGAACTTTTCACTTCAATGTCCCGTTATCTGCTTACGGGGGCAGGGGTGATTGTTTTGTTGGTGAGCTGCATTTCTTTGCTGTGCATCAAAGCGCCTAAGGTCAGACCTGCTTTGTTTATTGACACGGTAAATAATGATGAATATTCCGTCACCCATTGGGAAACTTCAATCGGAAGAAGTAATTCCTGTGACATTTCTCTTAAATTTGAAACGGTCAGCAGGTTTCACGCTGTTTTGACAAAGCAAAAAAAGGGATGGGTTATAACCGATACTCTTTCTCGCACGGGAACTTATGTCAACGGCAAAAAAATCAAAGAGCCGACAATTATAAAAAATGGTGATGTTATTATTTTTGGCGGAGTTTCACTTTTGTTTAAAGAAAGGTAATTATAATGGATAATTTATCAACGGCAAAAAAATTAGTTGTTAAGGTGGGCACATCAACCCTCACTTATGAAACAGGTAAAACAAATATCAGACGAATGAAAAAGCTGGTTGAGGTTTTGTCTGATCTTAAAAACAGTGGTATGCAGATAGTTCTTGTTACCTCAGGCGCTATCGGTGTCGGAGTAGGAAAACTTGGTCTTGCTCAAAAACCGCAGGACACTCCCGGCAGACAGGCTGCAGCGACTGTTGGTCAGTGTGAGCTTATGTTTATGTATGACAAGCTTTTTTCAGAGTATGGCCATACAATCGGTCAGCTTCTTATAACAAGGTCTGATGTTGAAAACCCTGAAAGAAAACAAAATCTTATAAATGCTTTTGATAAGCTTTTTGAATACGGCGCAATTCCGGTTATCAATGAAAATGATGCTGTTGCTGTTGAAGAAATTGTTTTTGGCGACAACGATAATCTTTCGGCAATTGTTGCTAAGCTTACCAACGCTGACGGTCTTGTGATTCTGACTGATATTGACGGTCTTTTCAGCGGTAACCCTAAAACTGATGAAGACGCTGTGCTTATTCCTGTTGTTGAAGAGATCACCGACGAAATAGAAGCCCTTGCAGGTGGCGCAGGTTCAAACAGAGGAACCGGAGGCATGATAACCAAAATTCATGCTGCAAAAACAGCAGGAGAAGCCGGAATTCCTACCGTTATTTTAAACGGCACTAACCCTGAAGATATTTACAGAATTGTAGAAGGCAGACAAGTAGGAACTTTGTTCTGCGCCAAAAAAGAGAGGTAAACCTTATGCTCAGAGAAATAGGTACAGGCGCTAAAAAAGCGTCAAGAGTTCTTGCCACGGCAGGAACTGACACAAAAAATAAAGCTCTTGTTGCTATTGCAGACGCACTTATGGCAAGAGCCGAATATATTATTGAAGCCAACAAAAGAGATATCAAGGCTGCCAGAATTAACGGTATGAGTGAAGCTATGGTTGACAGACTTGCGCTTGATATCCGTCGTATTGAAGCTATGGCAAGAGGCGCATTTGAGCTTTCTCAGGCAAGTGATCCTGTCGGAAAAGTAATCAGCGGCACAACAAGACCAAACGGTCTTAAAATTGAAAAAGTGACTGTTCCTCTCGGTGTTATTGCCGTTATTTATGAATCACGCCCTAATGTTACGGCTGACGCAGCTGCTCTTTGCCTTAAATCGGGCAACGCAGTTATTCTCAGAGGCGGTAAAGAGGCGATCTATTCTAACATAGCTATAGCTCACACTATGAGAGATGCTGTCGAGAGTGTCGGACTCCCTGCTGATTGCATTCAGCTTATTGAAAACACTTCCCGTGAAAGCGCTGCCGAACTTATGAAGCTCAATGATTATGTTGATGTTCTTATTCCTCGTGGTGGTGCAGGTCTTATAAAAGCTTGTGTAGAAAATTCAACTGTTCCAGTTATTGAAACAGGAACAGGTAACTGTCACGTTTATGTTGACAAAGATGCTGATATTTCTCTTGCAAGAAACATCATCGTCAACGCCAAAACATCAAGACCTTCAGTTTGTAACGCTTGTGAAAGCCTTCTTTTTCATACCGATTTAAGCGACAGAGATGTTTTTGCTATTTGTAAGGCTCTTGATGAAAAAGGTGTAAAAATTCACGCTGATAACAGAGTGAAAGAGATTTTTCCTGCAGCTGTTGAGGCTGATGAAAACGATTGGGGAACAGAATATCTCGCTTATGAAATCAGCGCAAAGTTTGTAAGAGGTATTGACGAAGCTGTTGAGCATATTGCAACATACGGAACAGGTCACAGCGAATGTATTGTAACCGACAATTATTTTGCTGCCAATAAATTTACTACAGAGGTTGATGCTGCTGCAGTTTATGTTAACGCTTCAACCCGATTCACAGACGGTGGTGAGTTTGGCTTTGGTGCTGAAATCGGAATTTCCACACAAAAACTTCACGCAAGAGGACCTCTCGGCCTTGAAAATTTGACAAGCGAAAAATATATTGTTACCGGTAACGGTCAGATAAGGTGATTTGATGTCGCAGGAAAATACTGTTGTAAAAGAAAGAAAAAGAGGTCACAAAGGCTCTTTTGCGCTGGGTCTTGTAATTATCTTTTTTGCATTGGTGGGCATTGTCTGCTCAGGCGTGTTTGCTTTTAACTCAATCAGAAATCTTTTTAACAATGACGCTCAGAAATCAGAATACGAAAAGTTCCTTTATCCCGTGGTTATGCTTGATCCGGAGGTATTTGACGATGTCACAAAAGCAGATATGACCGACCTTATTGCGGCTTCAATTCTTTCGCTGATTTCAGATGATGAAAACAGTCCCTATGATTTTGAGTTTGTTGAGGGTGAAGTGTCAGGTCTTGCTATTCCTCAGGATGTTGTCAAAGACGCTTTTGTCACTCTTTTTGGCACGGATATTCAACCTGTTCATCAGAGTGTTGAGTGTTCAACCTGTGTGTTTGAATATCAGAGTGCATCCGGCAGATATGTTATTCCCATCACAGGCTATGACCCTGCTTATATGCCTGATGTTATTGATATTGATAAAACAGGCGAGGGTACTGTTTCACTCACTGTCGGCTATATCGCTTATGGTGATTGGGAAGTTAATCAGAATAATGACTATGTTCAGCCTGAACCTGCACGATACAGAAAAATTACCCTGAGAGAAATTGACTCAGGTTATTATGTAAGTGCAATTCAGAACGCTGATGTATCGAAGGTGATAAAATGAAAGAGATTTTTAATACAAAAATATTTGAACAGGGCTTGATTCCCGAGGTTCACGCTTCAACAATTCTGAAAGTTGAAGACAATAAATTATTGTGCGCCTTTTTTGGCGGAACAGAAGAAGGCAAGAGAGATGTAAAAATCTATCTTTCTTCATTTGACGGAAAAGAGTGGTCAATCCCCGAGGTAGTAGCCACGGGCGATAATGTGCCTTGCTGGAATCCCGTTCTTTTTAAAAACGGCGACAAAATCAGCCTTTTTTATAAAGTGGGCAAACCTATACCGAAATGGTACACAATGGTGATACATTCTTTTGACGGCGGTAAAACCTGGACAGAACCGTGCGAACTTGTTCCCGGTGATATCGGAGGCAGAGGTCCTGTTAAAAATAAGGCAATATTCCTCAGAAACGGCAACATCTGTGCCCCGGCTTCTATTGAAACAAAAACAACATTTGATGCTTTTACAGATGTTTCTTGTGACGGAGGCGTAACTTGGCAAAAAAGTGAGCTTGTTCCTTTTGATCATAAAAAAGCTCAGGGCAGAGGTATAATTCAGCCTACACTCTGGGAAGATGACAAGCTTTATATGCTTATCCGTTCTTCTGAAAGCCGTATAATGCGCAGCTTTTCAACTGATGGAGGAAAGACATGGGCAAGAGCTGAAAAAACTGACCTGGTTCATAATAACAGCGGTATTGACTGTGTTCAGCTTGAAAACGGTGATGTGCTTGTTGTTCATAATCCGATTGAAGCATCTTGGGGCGACAGAAATATAATTTCTTACGCTATCACTCACGATAATGCTCAGAGCTTTGATCCTGCCGTTCTGATTGAAGAGAGCGATGACACCGAAGCTGAGTTTTCATATCCTGCGGTTATAAAAGATGATAAATATATTTATATGACATATACCCATAACCGCAAAAACATAATGTTCAGAATATTTGAAATATAACAAAAAGCCATAAGACCGTCAGAGTCTTATGGCTTGAGTTTTTTATAAAGCTAATTTATCTTTGAGAATTGCTGTCAGCTTGTCAGCTATGATTTTGTGGCCGTCACGCAGAGGGTGAAGAGGCTCAAGAGGCACCCAGCCTGATGAGTTTATAAAAATAATGTTACAACCGTTTTCTGTATTATATTTTTCAACGGTTGCTTCAAGCTCTACGGGGAATGCACCACAAAATGCGCTTAAAACGATAATCTGTGAAGTGGGATTGATTTTTCTTATAACATCAAGAAGTCTGCAGTATTCTTCAACATATTTCTCTGCTGTTGCGCCTCTGTCGTTTGCACCATGATTAATGAGAATATAATCAGGTGAAGAATATGTTACCTTGTGGCCGTCAAAACAGTAAGGATAAGCCTCACTTGCTTTAGGAACACTTCCACATCCGCCTTTTGTTGCTCCGACTGCGCCATAGCCCATATGCAAAGGAATAAGATTGAGGTTTTTGGCTGTCAGATAAGCGTAGGTTGCTGTTGAGTCATCCTGATACGGACGGTTGAACATACCTTCGTTTTTATCCCATTCTCTGTCTTCAACAAGAACACCTTCAGTGATTGAGTCGCCGACAAATTCAATGGTTTTTCTATTATCTTCAGGCATAACAGCGCTTTCGTCAGCCTCGTAACCGATGAAAGAGATTTTTCCTATTAAAGGATGATACCAACGCTGATGCATTTCAACAGCGCTTTTAAATGTAACAGTGAGAATATGTTCACCGTCATCATTTGCTTCCACTCTCAAAAACGGATTAACAGGGGACTCAAATCTGTTACCGTTGTCAAGGCTGAGCCAGAGGTGGGGGTATGGATGAGAGTTCCAGATTGTGTTAAAGTGAAGCGTTGCCCACTTGCCTTTAAATGCGATTTTAATAACTGCGCCGGGTGTGGCTGATGTCATTGTTTCGTTGAATTCACTCCATCTGCCGATGAAATTAACGCTGTTATCTTTGTATGAATAAAACATA
>JAZRME010000104.1:0-9579 GCA_045647325.1 Acutalibacteraceae bacterium
AACGCCCTGCGGTTATTTTTGGCTCTGATGGTCTTGAAGGTTGTCAGCACTCAATATTTGAAATTCTCTCAAACTCCATAGACGAAGCCCGTGAAGGCTACGGTGACAAAATTATTATCACAAGATTTTCAGATAATTCCGTTGAAATTCAGGATTTCGGCCGTGGTATTCCCGTTGACTATAACGAAAAAGAAAAGAAGTTTAACTGGGAACTTGTTTTTTGTGAATTATATGCAGGTGGTAAGTATAACACTAATTCAGGTGGCAGCTATGAGTTTTCTTTAGGCCTTAACGGTCTCGGTCTTTGCGCCACTCAGTACGCTTCAGAATATATGGAAGCCGAAATTCACCGTGACGGTTTTAAGTATCTTCTTAATTTCAAATCAGGTAAAGCCTCCGGCAAAATGGTTAAAGAAGAGTATCGCCACCGTGACACAGGTTCAAGAATTAAATGGAAACCGGACCTGAAAGTTTTTACAGATATCGATATTCCGTTGGAATATTATCAGAGCATTATCAAGCGTCAGGCTATCGTAAACGCAGGTATTACCTTTATTCTTAAAAATCAGATCGGCAAAAACAGTTTTGATACTTATGAATACCGTTATGAAAACGGTATCACCGACTATGTTCATGAAATTGCTGATGAAAAGGCTCTTACTTCTGTTCAGACCTGGCAGACAGAGCGCACAGGCCGTGACCGTGAAGACCTTGCCGATTACAGAGTTAAAATCAATGCTTCTCTCTGTTTTTCAAATAAGTCACAGCTTAAAGAGTATTATCACAATTCAAGTTGGCTTGAGTATGGCGGAGCTCCAGAAAAGGCTGTGAGAAACGCTTTTGTTTATCAGCTTGATGCTTATATCAAAACTGCAAATAAATATACCAAATCAGACTCTAAAATCAAATTTGAAGATATTGAAGACTGTCTTATTCTTGTGGTTTCGTCTTTTTCAACTCAGACTTCTTACGAAAATCAGACTAAAAAGGCAATAACCAACAAGTTTATTCAGGACGCTATGACAGAGTTTTTCCGTCATCAGCTTGAAATTTATTTTATTGAAAACAGAACCGAGGCCGACAAAATTGCCGACCAGGTGCTTATCAATATGCGAAGCCGTATCCGTGCTGAATCTACAAGACAAAATCTTAAAAAGACGATGCAGACAAATATGGATTTCACTAACAGAATTCAGAAATTTGTTGACTGCAGAAGTAAGGATACAGATATCAGAGAGATTTTTATCGTTGAGGGTGATTCTTCTCTCGGCGCCTGTAAACAGGCAAGAAACGCAGAGTTTCAGGCTGTTATTCCTGTAAGAGGTAAGATTCTCAACTGTCTTAAAAGCGAATATGAAAAGATTTTTAAAAATGACATTATCACCGACCTTATCAAGGTTTTAGGCTGCGGTGTTGAAGTTAAATCAAAATCAAGCAAAAATCTTTCTTCATTCAATCTTGATATGCTCCGTTGGAGCAAGGTTATTATCTGTACCGATGCCGATGTTGACGGCTTTCAGATAAGAACACTTATTCTCACAATGATTTATCGTCTTATGCCCACCCTTATTCAGGAGGGCAAGGTGTTTATTGCTGAAACACCTCTTTATGAAATCAACACAAAAGACCAGGTTTGGTTCGCCTACACAGAAAAAGAAAAGGCAGAGGCACTTGAAGAAATCGGCAATCAGAAGTTCACTATTCAGCGCTCAAAAGGTCTTGGTGAAAATGACCCTGATATGATGTGGCTGACAACTATGAATCCGCAGACAAGACGCCTTATTAAAGTTGAGCCTGAAGATGCCGAGCGCACAAGTCAGATTTTTGACCTTCTTCTCGGTGATAATCTTGCAGGCAGAAAACAACACATTACAGATAACGGTCATCTTTATATTGATATGACTGACTTAAGCTGACGGGGGTGGTTAAATGGCTAAAAAGAAACAGACAAAACAGATAAAAGACGATGGTCTTAACCCTAACGCTCATATTCTGGGCGCAGGTGTAGTTGTTGAGCAGCCTATAACTGAGACCCTTGAAACAAACTATATGCCCTACGCTATGAGCGTAATTATGTCACGAGCAATTCCTGAGATTGACGGATTTAAACCTTCTCACCGTAAATTGCTTTATACTATGTATAAAATGGGTCTTCTTTCAGGCCCTCGCACAAAGTCAGCTAATATTGTCGGTCAGACCATGCGTCTGAACCCTCATGGTGACGGTGCAATTTATGACACAATGGTCCGACTTTCAAGGGGCTATGAGGCTTTGCTTCATCCTTATATTGATTCAAAGGGTAACTTCGGTAAAGCTTATTCAAGAGATATGCAGTGGGCTGCTTCCCGTTATACAGAGGCGAAGCTTGATAAAATAGCAGCAGAGCTTTTTAAAGATATCGACAAAGATACAGTTGATTTTGTTGATAACTATGATAACACAATGCTTGAGCCGTCTCTTCTTCCGGTCAGCTATCCGTCGGTGCTTGTTAATGCCAACACAGGCATCGCTGTCGGTATGGCAAGTTCAATCTGCTCATTTAATCTCACAGAGGTTTGTGAAACAGCTGTTGAGCTTCTTAAAAACCCTGACCATAATGTTGCCGATACCTTAAAAGCTCCTGATTTTATCGGCGGCGGTAAGCTTGTTTATGACCGTGACCAGATGGAAGAGATTTATCGCACCGGTCGTGGCGGCTTCAAGGTGAGAGCTGTTTATAATTATGATAAAGAAAATAAGTGTATCGAAATCACACAGATTCCGCCCACAACAACGGCTGAAGCAATAATTGATAAGGTTATCGAAAAATACAAGTCAGGCGCTGTGCGTGAGATTTCTGACATCCGTGATGAAACAGATAAGTCAGGTCTTAAAATCACAATCGACCTTAAAAAAGGTGTTGACCCCGATAAGCTTATGCAAAAGCTTTATAAATCAACCCCTCTTGAAGACACTTTTTCTTGCAACTTCAATGTGCTTATAGCCGGTGTACCGAGAGTTTTAGGCGTTAAAGAGCTTCTTGAGGAGTGGCTTGCTTTCCGCACCGAATGTGTAAGACGCCGTGTGTTTTTTGACTTGACCAAGGCTAAAAACAAGCTTCATCTTTTGCAGGGTCTTCAAAAAATTCTTCTTGATATTGACAAGGCTATTGCTATTGTCCGTAACACCGAAGAAGAAAGCGAAGTTGTTCCCAACTTGATGATAGGCTTCGGCATTGATGAGATTCAGGCAGAGTATGTTGCTGAAATCAAGCTCCGCCACCTTAACAGAGAGTATATCCTTAAAAGATTGCAGGATATTGAGCAGCTTATTAAAGATATTGAAGATATGGAAAATATCCTCTCTCATAAATCAAGAATCAAAAAAATCATCGTCAACGAGCTTACCGAGGTTGCTAAAAAATACGGTAAACCGAGAAACACCGAAATCTGTTTCGCTATGGATATCAACTTTGAAGAAGGGGAGGAGGAAGAAATTCCCGATTATCCTGTAACTCTTTTCTTCACAAAAGAAGGTTACTTCAAAAAGATTACTCCTCAGGCGCTGCGGACAAGTGGTGAGCAAAAGCTCAAAGAGGGTGATGAAATCATTTCAACCGTTGAAACCACCAATAAGGCGGACTTGCTTTTCTTCACCAACAAATGCCAGGTTTATAAATCAAAGGCTAACGACTTTGATATGGGTAAGGCGAGTGTCTTAGGTGATTTTGTGGCATCAAAACTTGATATGGATGACGGTGAAACAGCCATCTCTATGATTGTCACCACCGATTATTCAGGCTATCTTCTTTTCTTTTTTGAAAACGGCAGAGTTGCCAAGGTTGACTTGTCATCTTATCAGACAAAAACAAACCGCAAAAAGCTTATCAAAGCTTATTGCGAAAAGTTCCCCCTTGCTTATATGCGCCATATTACAGCCGATTGCGATCTGGTGCTTCAATCATCAGCAGGCAGACTTCTTCTTATAAACACAGGCGCAATTTCATCCAAAACAACAAAAGATACTCAGGGTATCTGCGTGTTTACAATGAAAAAAGGCCACACACTTGTGAATGTGCGTGACTATGTTCAGGGTGAATTTGCAAAGCCCTACAGATACAAAACTAAAAATCTTCCCTCAACCGGTGCGTTACCCAGCGCTGAGGATGCAGGTGAACAGCTTTCAATGTTATAAAAAACCGTTTGTGCAGAACTTTCCGCTCAAACGGTTTGCGGAAAGTCTGCAAACGCCGGTTGACTTGTCCGCAATACTTATAATGTCCCTAAGAGTTTTGATTATTATTGGAATTTTTTGAAAAAGCTCTTGCATTTTTAGTTGTGTTGTGATAATATATTTCAGTAAAAATCTAATGGAGGTTCAAGATATGACATTTTGGCAGTATATTCTCGGTGCAGCAATCATTCTTGTAAGCATCGCTTTGGTTGCTTTAGTACTTATGCAGGAGAGCCGTTCAGCAGGTCTTTCAGGTGCAATCGCCGGTGGCGCTGACACTTTCTTCGGTAAGGGCAAAGGCAAGAGTATTGAAAAGAAACTTGAAAAAGGAACAAAGATTGCAGCTATTGCTTTCTTCGTGCTCACTTTCGGCGCTACTGTTCTCTTTATGTTTGTATTCTGATTTAATTCAGCCCCGCTTCGCAGCGGGGTCGTTTTTTTAGGAGAATTTTATGTTTAAAAATTATATCTGGGATTTTGACGGTATGCTTTTTGACAGCTACCCTCATATCACAAAGGCTTTTGAAAAAATGATGAGTGACTATGGTGTTGCTATTGATTACTCTGTTGCCAAAGGTCTTCTTGAAATCAGTTTTGCTGATGCTTATAATTTTTACGGCACAACTGATGAGCAAAAAGAGCTTTTTCAAAAATATGAACATGATTTTGATCTTGAGCCGTTAGCGGTGCCTTTTGATAACACTGTTGAAACTCTGAAAAAAATCCGTCAGAGCGGCAGCAGAAATTTTCTTTATACTCACCGTGGAGCAAGTACTTTTTATTATCTTGATAAATACGGCATCCGTGATTTATTTGACGATTTTGTGACCTCTGACAACGGATTCCCTGCCAAACCTGCTCCTGATGCTATTGAGTATCTGGTTAAGAAAAATAATCTTGATAAAGCTCAGACCGTTATGGTGGGTGACAGAGAGATTGATGTTATGGCGGGTAAAAATGCCGGAACAAAAGGCTGCCTTTTTACCAAAACAACAAAACCCACTCAGGCTGATTTTGTTGTTGATGATATTATAAAAACTCTTGATCTGGAGGTTTGATTATGATTTTTGGCGCTTGTGCAGGTCCTGACAGATACCTTGATTCTTTAAATTCAGGGTGTGATTTTGTTGAGTTTAATGCTAAAGATGTGAGCGTTTATTCAAAAGAAAAGTTTGATGAGGCTCTGAGTCTGATTAAAGAATACAATCTGAAAGCCGAAGCCACTAACTGTCTGTTTCCGGGCGAAATTGCAATTTCAGGCAGGGCATTTGACCCCGATGTTATCAATGAATATACTGACAAGCTTTTCTTCCGTCTGGCTCAGCTTGGGGTTGAGGTTTCGGTTCTTGGCAGCGGCGCAGCGAGAAGTATTCCCGATGGCGAAAACGCTGATGAATGTATGGAACGCTTTTATAAGTCTATTTACATCACAGCTGAAAATGCAAAGAAAAACGGCATTGAAATTGCCCTTGAGCCATTGAGAAGTGTTGAATGTAATATTCTCAACACCGTTGAAAAAGCAGCAAAAATCTGTAAAGATATCAATCATTCATCCGTAGGTATCAACCCCGACCTTTATCATATGTATTGCGGTAATGAACCGTTTGAAAATCTTGCGAAGTATATAGACCTCATCAAGCATATTCATGTCAGCGATTATAAAAAGCGCAGATATCCTGCTCCTGATGACGGTTGTGAATATTCAAAGATTTTTAATATTCTTAAAGGTGCCGGTTATAACGGACGAATTTCCATTGAAGCCGGAACCGATGATTATAAAAACGATTGCCGTCAGGCACTTGAAATTCTGAGAAACGCTGAATAATATTAAATTTTCTGATAGTGATATTTGAATTGAGTAAAAGGCAGAAACGAGTTTTTCGTTTCTGCCTTTTGTTAATATAAAAACCACAAAAGCTATAAGGTTATTATTGTTATTGAAAACCTAAAAACCCTGTGATATAATAGGTTTTAGAGGTGGTATCATGATAGTTACAACAAAAGGCCGATATGCACTGAGGGTTATGATTGAGTTTGCTCAAAGAAGTGATGAAGGCTTTGTGTCACTTAAAAGTGTTGCAGATAATCAGCAGATATCTGAAAAATATATGGAAAGCATAATATCGTTACTTGTCAAAAACGGCTTCGTTGAGGGCGTCAGAGGCAGAGGTGGCGGCTATCGCCTTACAAAGTCTGCTGAGGAATACACCGTTGCTTCAATTCTGACTGTCGCTGAGGGAACACTTGCTCCTGTCTCATGCCTTGACGGTGATGGGGACTGTGTGCGTTCCTGCGACTGTAAAACGCTGCCGATATGGCAGAATTTAGATAAACTCATAAACGAATATCTTGAGGGCATAAAGCTTTCAGATTTATGTGAATAGGTGATTTTATGTCAAAAATATATAATTCAGCTGATGAGCTTATCGGCTCAACACCACTTGTCAGATTAAATAATATTGAAAAAGAGTTTAATTTAAAAGCCAGACTTCTTGCGAAGCTTGAGTTTATGAATCCTGCAGGGTCAGTCAAAGACCGTGTAGCCAAAAAGATGCTTGACGATGCCCGGAAAGACGGACTTCTGAAGCCTCACTCTGTTATTATTGAGCCTACATCGGGTAATACGGGTATCGGTCTTGCTGCTGTTGCCGCTGCAAGAGGATACAGAGTGATTATTGTTATGCCTGACACTATGAGCATTGAACGCCGTCAGCTTGTAAAAGCTTATGGCGCAGAGCTTGTTTTATCTCCGGGCAACGAAGGTATGACAGGCGCAATAAAAGAAGCAGAAAGATTAAATCAGGAAATTCCCGACAGCATTATTGCCGGTCAGTTTACCAACTTGTCAAACCCACAGGCTCATAAAGAAACAACAGGGCCCGAAATATGGAACGATACCGACGGTCAGCTTGATTTTTTTGTTGCAGGTGTTGGTACAGGGGGAACAATTACAGGCACCGGTGAATATCTTAAATCTCAGAATCCTGATATAAAAGTGATTGCTGTTGAGCCGTATAATTCTTCAGTTCTTTCAGGGGGGAGCGCAGGTGCTCATGCCCTTCAGGGAATAGGGGCAGGGTTCATTCCTGAAGTTCTTAATACAGAAATATATGATGAAATAATCGCCGTTAAAGATGAGGATGCTTTTGCTTTTGGCAAAACGGCAGCCTCAGAAGAGGGCATTCTTGTAGGCATTTCGTCAGGCGCTGCCCTTAAAGGCGCTGTTGAAATCGCCTCAAGAGATGAAAATGAAGGCAAAACAGTAGTTGTTATTTTGCCTGATACAGGCGCAAGGTATCTTTCAACACAAATGTTTTCGGAGTAAATTATGAATTTAACAGATATAGTCAACCGATTAAAACTGAATAAGACTCTGCCTGATGGCGAGTTGAAATATCTTATTGATTCACCTGAAGCCAATGAATTATTATCTGTTGCAGCTGATGAGATAAGACGAAATGTTTACTCTGATGAGGTTTATATCAGAGGGCTTATTGAGTTTTCAAATTATTGCAAAAATAATTGTTATTATTGCGGAATCCGTTGCGGTAACACAAAAGCTCAGAGATACCGACTCACTAAAGAAGATATTCTTGATTGTTGTTTTCAGGGGTATTCTCTCGGGTTTCGCACCTTCGTTCTGCAAGGAGGGGAGGACCCCTATTTCACCGATGAAGTGATGTGTGATATAATTGAATCAATCAGGGCTGAGTATCCCGATTGCGCCATAACTCTCTCTGTTGGTGAACGCAAAAAAGAGAGCTATCAGGCTTATTTTAACGCAGGGGCAGATCGCTTTCTTCTTCGCCACGAAACGGCAACTGACAGCCATTATCGTCGTTTGCACCCTGATAATTTAAGTCTTGATAACCGAAAAAAATGTCTTTTTGATTTAAAAGAAATCGGTTTTCAGGTGGGTTCGGGTTTTATGGTGGGTTCGCCTTATCAGACAACCGAAAATCTTATAGCAGATTTACGCTTTTTACAAGAGCTTAAGCCTGATATGATAGGTATAGGGCCTTTTATCCGTCACGAAGATACTCCTTTTGCCGGTTTTGACAGCGGAGATTTATATAAAACGCTGCGCCTTGTTTCTATCCTTCGCCTGATGTTTCCCTATGCCCTTATTCCTTCAACTACAGCATTAGGCACAATTCACCCCCACGGCCGTGAAATGGGTCTTAAGTCGGGGGCTAATGTTGTTATGCCTAATCTTTCACCAAAGAGGGTCAGAGAGCTTTATATGCTCTATGACAATAAAATAAGCACCGATGAAGAGGCGGCAGAAAGTGTAGAAAAATTAAAGCAGAAAGTAGCTTCAGTAGGTTACAGGGTTGTAACTGATCGTGGAGATGTAAAAAGGAGTGACTCTGATGAGCAATAAGTGGAATTTTTTTACTTCAGAAGAGATAAAACCGCAGGGTTGGCTAAAAAAACAGCTTCGCATTCAGGCTGACGGACTCAGCGGAAATCTTGATAAAATGTGGCGTGATGTCAAAGACAGCTCCTGGATCGGCGGTAACGCTGACGGATGGGAGCGAGTGCCTTATTGGCTTGACGGGTTTATACCTCTTGCGTATCTTCTTGATGATGAAGATATGATTAAAAGAGCTGAAAAATATATTGATGCAATCATCTCTTATCAGCGTCCTGACGGTTGGATTTGCCCTTGCGATGACGATAAGCGTGGAGAATATGATACTTGGGTGGTTCTGCTCATTTCAAAGGTTCTCACGGTTTATTATGAGTGTTCGGGCGACGAGCGTATTCCTGAGGTGATTTATAAAACCCTCAGAAATTATCATCAGCTTCTCAAAAAAGGTGAAATCAGACTTTTTGATTGGGGTAAATACCGTTGGTTTGAAGGCTTTATTGCAATCAATTTTATTTATAACAGATATAAAGAAGACTGGCTTATTGATCTTGCCGGAATTCTTAAAAATCAGGGCGCAGATTATAAAAAAGAATCTGTTGCCTGGCAGCGGCCTCTTAATAAATGGACTTTCGGTACGCACATTGTAAATATCGCTATGATGCTCAAATCTCAGGCTGTATCATGCGATATTCTTGGTGAAAAATATGACGACAGTGCCGAAACGTTACATAAAATTCTCGCTGATTACAACTCTACCCCTGTGGGTCTTTTTACAGGTGACGAATGTCTGTCAGGCTTAAGTGCAATTCAGGGTACGGAGCTTTGCGCTGTCGTTGAGCAGATGTATTCTTACGAGCATCTTTTTGCCCGTACAGGTGAAAACAAATGGGCTGAGCGCCTTGAAACACTCGCTTTCAATGCCTTACCGGCAACCATCAGCGATGATATGTGGACTCATCAGTATGTTCAGATGAGCAATCAGATCGCCTGTC